>DATNKH010000158.1:0-3833 GCA_035603475.1 Thermoanaerobaculia bacterium | reverse complement strand
GCCTGCGCCACCAGCGAGGCGGCCTCGGTGAACTCCCCAGCGAACAGGTGCACTCCCGCGCGCATGTTAAAGGCGATGGGGAGCGCGATAAGCGCACCAGCATCACGGGTGTTAGCCGCCATTCAGGGTGAGCGTCGTTGGCGTGGTTGCGTCTTTGCTGGTGAGCGTGGTTTTCGTGGTGGTTCTGGTTGCGGCGGGGTGGCGTGCGACGACACCGTGAGCGTGTCGGATAAGGGACGGCCCTCCCCGTTACCTTTTTGCCGAAGTCCGGGGAGGGCCGTGAGGGTGCTCGGAGGCACCATTGCTCACGGTAGGCAACAGCGCGGCCGGCGTCGAGTCGCTTCTCGGTGACGGCCTGCTTTCGTGTCCTGGCTGCGGCGGGCGGCTGGGCGGGCACGGTCACGCGGTCCGGCGGCGGGTGTTCACGGCGGGCAGGGTTCCGGTGGCGGTGCGTCCGCGGCGGGCGCGGTGCTCCTCGTGCGGGGCGACGCATGTTCTTCTTCCGGCGTGGCTGCTGGCGCGGCGGTGCGACGGGACGGCGGTGATCGGGGACATGCTCGCGCGGGCGGCCCGCGGCCAGGGGTTCCGGTCGATCGCGGCCGCGAGCGGGGTGCCGGAGGACACGGTGCGGGACCGGCTGCGCCGGTTCCGTGGCTCGGCGGGGCGGGTGCGGGAGTTCTTCACCCGGCTGGCCGGGGTCCTGGCCGTCGACCCGGTGCCGCTGGACCCGGCGGGCAGTGTCGCCGGGGACGCGGTGGTGGCGGTCGCGGCGGCCGCCGCGGCGGCGGCGGGCCGCTGGCCGGCGCTCGCGGTGTCGGCCTGGGAGCTCGCGGCGGTGGTGACGATGGGGTCGCTGCTGTCCCCGTCCGTCGCCTTCCGCCCGGTTCGCGGGGACGTGCTGTCGTCTGCCCTGGGGTGACGGTTCAACGCGGGTTCCCCTCTGCCCCGGGGGCGTTACTGCCTGTCACTCTCGGCGGGCCTGCAGGAGCAGGCAGCCGAGAAGGGACAAGACGTGACGACTGCGGATGAGGCGGATCAGAGGAAGCGGGTGGAGCGGGCCCGGGAGACGGGCCTGTTCCGGTACTCGCTGGTGCAGGAGCTCCTGGAGCCGGGGCTGAGCCTGGCGGAGCGGGGCTGGCGGGCCAGGGAGCTGGCCGGCCGTGCCCACCAGGGGCCGGGCGGGCGGCGGGTCACGGTGTCGTACTCGACGCTGACCCGGTGGCGCAGGCTGTATGAGTCCCGCGGGTTCGACGCGCTGGTGCCGTCGCCGCGGCAGCCGGCGCCGCGGACCCCGGAGGAGGTGCTGGCGCTGGCGGAGGCGCTGAAGCGGGAGAAGCCGGGGCGGACCGCGGCGCAGGTCCGGCGGGTCCTGCAGGTCACGGCCGGGTGGGCGCCGTCGGACCGGACCCTGCAGCGGCTGTTCGAGCGGCTCGAGCTGAACCGGCCGGCCCCGGGGCCGCAGGAGGAGCAGCGGGCCCTGGGCCGGTTCGAGTGCGCGAGGCCGAACGAGATGTGGACGGGCGACACGCTCCACGGGCCGGTGATCGGCGGGAGCAAGTCGTATCTTTTCGCGTTCATCGACGACCACTCCAGGGCGGTGATGGGCGCCCGCTGGTCGCACCATGACGACGTGGTCCGGATGGCCGCCGGGTTCCGCCCGGCCCTGCAGGCCCGCGGCGTTCCCCGGTCCTGCTACCTGGACAATGGTTCTCCCTTTGTCGACGCGTGGCTGCTGCGGGCCTGCGGCGTCCTGGGCGTGAAGCTCATCCACTCCCGGCCCGGGAAACCCGAGGGCAGGGGCAAGATCGAGCGCTTCTTCCGGACGGTCCGGGACCAGTTCCTGGTCGAGGCCGGGGACGGGAAGGGGATCGCGGACCTGGCGGAGATGAACCGCCTGTTCCAGGCGTGGCTGGAGACCGCCTACCACCGGCAGGTGCACTCCGAGACCGGGCAGGCCCCGGCCGCCCGGTGGGAGAAGGCGTCGCCGGAGGAGCGGGCGGTCCCGGAGCCGGGCCTGCTGCGGGAGGCATTCCTGTGGTCCGAGCGGCGCAAGGCCGACAAGACCGGCCTGGTCCGCCTGCACGGGAACGTCTACCAGGTCGACGCGTGGCTGGCCGGGCGGATGACCGAGCTGCTGTTCGACCCGTTCGACCTGGACCGGATCGAGGTCCGCCTCGGCGGGAAGCCCGCCGGGACCGCGGTCCCGTTCGTCATGGGCCGGCACCGCCACCCCAAGACCCGCACCCCGGACGGGCAGGCCCGCACCGAGCCGGCCCCGACCGGGATCGACTACCTGGGCGCCCTCGGCGACGGCCACGACGAGGCCCTGCGCGAGCAGGTCTCCTACCAGTTCCTCATCCGCGGCCCGGAGGAACCAGCGGAAAGCGGACCGGAACAGACGGAGAAGGAAGAAGAGGAAGAACGGGAGGAAGGCCGTGACTGACTCACCGGACCAGACGCTGGCCCTGGCCCGCACCGCGGCCGGGGCGGTCCGCTCCCTGAACCACGCCACCCTCGGCGGGGAAGGCCTGGCCCAGCCCGCCGACGCCTACGAGCTCATCGGCGAGCTGGCGCTCGCCGCGGCCGGCCTGCCCCAGCTGCTGGCCCAGGTCGGCCGGTGGCTCGCAGCCGCCCTCGCCGCCGGCCGGCTCGGCTGCGACGACGGCACCGACCCGGCCGGCGCGGTCAGCGGCGCCTGGCTGTTCATCTGTGACGCGCGCGCCAGCGCCGACGCCCTGGCCCGCGACCTCGGCTGCGCCCAGCAGCAGCTCGCCGCCGTCAACGGCGGCCCGTCCGCAGAAGAAGAAGAAGAAGAAGAAGGAGAGTTCTGATGATCGATGCCGTCGTCACCCGGTTCGGGCTCGCCCGCATGCCGTTCGGCCGCGACCTGCCCCCCTCCCGGCTGCACCGGCACCGCGACTGCGGCGAGGCCGCCGCCCGCATCGCCTGGGCCGTGTCCGAGAAGACCATCGCCATGATCACCGGCGAGGTCGGCACCGGCAAGACCGTCGCGATCCGCTCCGCCGTCGCCGACCTCGACCCCTCCGGCCACACCGTCATCTACGTCGGCAACCCCGCCACCGGGGTGAGGGGGATCCTCGCCCACGTGGTCACCGCCCTCGGCGGCAAGCCCGTCCACGGCACCGCCGCCCTCGCCGTCCAGGCCTGGGCCGTCCTGGCCGGGGAAGCAGCCGAACGGGGCCGCACCCCCGTCCTGATCATCGACGAGGCGCACCTGCTCGACCACGATCAACTAGAGTCGATAAGAATGATGACGAATCATGACATGGACAGCAGTACCCCGTTCGCGACCATCCTGGTCGGCCAGCCGACGCTCCGGCACTCCGTCAAGCTGGGCGTGCTGGCAGCCCTGGAGCAGCGGATCACCGTCCGCTACCAGATGAAGGGCATGACCCCCGACGAGACCGCCGGCTACATCCGCCACCACCTCGAGCAGGCCGGGCGGACCGCCGAGCTGTTCACCGACGACGCGATCGCCCAGATCCACCAGGCCGCCCGCGGCAAGCCCCGCACCGTCAACAACATCGCCATCGCCGCCCTGATCGCCACCGCCGGCGCCGGCAAGAACCTCGTCGACCACGCCTCCGCCAGGGCCGCCATCGCCGAGGTCACCGCGACAGACTGAGCACCCACGCGACACCCTGAACACCAGCCCCGCCCGGCTCCGCCGGGCGGGGCCATTCACATCATGCACACGCTCACCGGCAACGACGCCGCCACGCTCATCCTGAATGACCGGCAACAGGGCGGGGAAGGGGAGCGTTGAGCGGGATGGCGAGCAGCAGGTCACGATCGGCGACGGATACCGGATC
>DATNKH010000157.1:0-2069 GCA_035603475.1 Thermoanaerobaculia bacterium | reverse complement strand
CAGGCGTGTACGTCGCCGATGCGGTTTTCCCGCAAGGTCCCGTGCCCTTCGTTGTCGAGCAGCCGGGTGTTGACGGCTTGATTTCCTGAGCATCTCGGCCGCGTGTCTGGCCGTGCTCTTTGACGATGTCGCCTCCTGGTTGCCGCTGTGCGGGCCAGGATTTTCCTGTCTTTGGTGAACGTGAGGGATCCCTCCTCGCCTCGTTTTGCGCCGATCGCGGGGAGGGATCCGAGGCGGTGAGTCGCCCGTGGCCATCGTATGGCCGTGCCCGCTGCCGGTCGATGCTTATGTGGCGGCTGGCCGCGAGGTGGAGGTCCCCCGCCCGGTCTGCCCGTCGTGCGCCGGGCCGCTGGTGTTCTGGTCTGGTTACTGGCGTCATGTCCGGGCGGCGGGCCGGTGCCGGAAGATCTTCGTGCCCCGGCTGCGGTGCGGCCCGTGCCGGGTGAGCCATGCGCTGCTGCCGGCGTTCACGCTGGCCTGGCGGCTGGATGTGGCCGAGACGGTCGGCGCAGTGATCGCGCAGGTGGCGGGTGGCGGGTGCGGCGTCCGGCCGGCGGCGGCCCGGGCGGGGGTTCCGTATACGACCGCGCGCGGCTGGGTGCGGCGGTTCCGGGCGCGTGCCCCGGAGCTCGGCACCGGGTTCGCGGCGCTGGCGGTGGAGCTGGGCGGGGAGGCGATCCGTCCGGCCGCTGAGGCGGGCCGGTTCGCGCTGGCCGCGGTCGGCGCGGCGTTCGCCGCGGCGGCGGGCCTGCCGGGATGGCTTGGGCTGGGCGCGTGGCGGTTCGCGTCGTCGGTGAGCGGCGGGACGCTGATCGCGGCCAACACAGGCTCGCTCTTCCTGGTGGTCGGCAAACGGCGTTTCATGCCTCCTGTCCCATCGGCACCGCCATGAACGGAGGAACCCTGTGGATCACGAGGGTCAGGAACGGATCGCCTTGCACCGCTGGGCAGTGATCGCCGAGGCGGCCGGGCAGCAGCTGACGCCGGCCGAGCGGGGAGCGCTGGCCCGGCAGATCGCCGCGCGCTCTCACCCGCATCCGGACGGGTCGTCCCGCCGCTACTCGCGGGGCACGATCGACCGGTGGCTACGAGCGTGGCGCAGGGGCGGGCTGGACGCGCTGGAGCCGTCGCCCCGGGCCGACACCGGGGTGGTCCGCGCGCATCCGGAGCTGTTCGCCGAGGCCGCCGCGCTGCGGCTGGAGCTGCCCGGCCGCTCGGCCGCGCAGATCGCCTCGATCTTGTATCACCGGCACGGGATCACGGTCGCCGAGCGGACCGTCCGCGGCCAGCTGCGCCGGGCCGGGCTGCACCGCGCGGCGCTGGCTGCCGAGCCGAAGGCGTACGGCCGGTACGAGGCGGCCCGGCCCAACGAGCGGTGGATCACCGACGTGCTGGTCGGCCCGTGGGTGCCCTGGCCGCGCCGGGAGGGCTCGGCGCGGGCGCGGCTGTTCCTCATCGTCGATGATCATTCCCGGCTGCTGGTCGACGGCCGGTTCTTCGCGCACGAGAACGCCCGCGCCTGCCAGGACCTGCTGCGCCGCGCGATCACCCGCCGCGGCGTGCCGGATGTCCTGTATGCTGATAACGGAGCGCCTTTTTCGAATGCGTGGCTGGCCCGTACCTGTGGTGTGCTAGGTATCCGGCTGGTGCATTCGAAACCCTACTCGCCGGAAGGGCGGGGGAAGCAGGAGAGGCTCAACCGCTATATCCGCGAGGCGTTCCTGGCCGAGGCCACCCACCATGGCATCGAGTCCCTCGACGCGCTCAACGACCTGTTCGCCGCGTGGGCCGGGCAGGTCGCCAACCGGCGCACGCACGCCGAGACCGGGCAGACCCCGATCGGCCGGTTCGAGGCCGCCGGCCCGCCCCGCCAGGCCAGCCCGGACCGGCTGCGCGAGGCGTTCCGCTGGTCGGTCACCCGCCGGGTCACCCGCACCGCGACCGTCCCGCTGGAGGGAAACTCCTATGCCGTAGATCCGGCGCTGGCGGGCCGGCGGGTCGAGCTGCGGTATGACCCGGAGGACCTGACCGTCATCGAGGTGTTCCTGGACGGCAAGCCCGCCGGGGCC
>DATNKH010000156.1:0-4048 GCA_035603475.1 Thermoanaerobaculia bacterium | reverse complement strand
GGTGGCGGCCCGTACCCGCTCCAGCAACCGGTCGATCCACGCCAGCGGCGACTCCTGCACGTCGTCGTTGGCAGCGTCCCGGCCGTCGCCGTCGCCGTCGCGGCCGCCGCCGCCAGCGTCCTCACCGTCTCCGCCGCCCTCGCCGCCGCCGCCGCTCCCGTTCGCCGCCAGCAGGGCCGCGAGCGCGCCGTACCCGAGCGGTTCGCCGCCGGCGGCCGGCGCCTCGGCCAGGCCGTCGGTGAACAGCAGCACCCTCTCGCCGGGCGCCAGGCGCAACGCCAGGGAGCGGTATTCGACGTCGTGCCGCACGCCCAGCGGCAGGCGCGGTCCGGGCACCACCAGCGGCGCCGGCGGCTGGCCAGGTGCCAGCACGTAGGGGTCGGGGAGGCCGGCATTGGCAAGCTCGAGCCGCCCCCCGGCCGGATCGAAACGCGCCAGGGCGAGCGCCACGAACTCGCGTCCTGGAAGCTCCGCGGCGAGGCGGCGGTTGACCTCGCGCAGCGTCGCCGCGGCCGAGCGCTCCGCGGCGACCAGCGGCAGCATCGCCTTGACCGAGGCCATGATCAGGGCGGCTGCCATGCCCTTGCCGGCGACATCGCCGACCGCCACGCCGACCGCACCGTCCGGCAGCAGGAACGAGTCGTAGAAGTCGCCCGCCACCAGGCGGGCCGGCAGGTTGCGCGCCGCCACCCGGTAGCCCTCGCCGGCGATCTCCGGCGGCGGCAGCAGGCGGCCCTGGAGCTCGCGCGCCAGCCGCAGCTCCTTCTCGGCGAACTCGACCTCCTTGAGGCGCGCGACGCTCGCTTCCAGGCGGGCGCGGATGACGTCGAAGCTGTAGAAGGCGAGGCCGAAGGTCACCGCCAGGGCCGCGGTCATCGTCAAGTAGACGAGCTCGTGCGGGCCGACGTTGCCGAGGTGGCACACGTGGACCGCCACCTCCCGCATGACCAGGTAGGCGATCAGGCCGCTCACCGCCAGGACCGTCGTCCGCATGGCCATGGCCGCACCCTTGCCCAGGCGGCTGATGCGTCGCTCGAGCAGCGTGAAGAGGAGCCGTGCGGTCAGCTGGATCAGCAATCCGGTGCCGCTGCTGAGCGCGAGTGTGATTACGATCGAGGCGTGGGGGTTCTCGATCACCAGCAGGCCGCCCACCGCGGCACCGATGGCGAGGGTGATCAGCGGGTCGCGGAGCCAGTGCACCACGAAGCGTGACCGCCGTGGGGAGGCGGCGTCCGGACAGAGAGGAACGTCGGCGGGGTCGCTCATCGCTCTACGGTATATACGGCGAGCCGCCACGACAGTTCAGCGTCGCCGCGGACGCCGGTTCGTCGAGCGGGACGCTAGCGTCCCACCAGTCCCGCCGGGATCGGCACGACCAGCGACGCCACGACCGAGGCGGCGGTCAGCACGAGCAGGATTAGCGCCATCGCCTGGTGATCGCCGCGCTCCGGCTTCAGGGGATCGAGGGCGCGCGCGGCCAGGTAGCCGCCGGCGAAGCCGCCGACGTGGGCGAAGTTGTCGATGCCGGGCATGACGAAGCCGAAGACCAGGGTGGAGATCGCGTAGGTCCAGGCCTGCGCGCCGATGGCGCGGCTGCCCGAGCGCCGGCCGTAATGAACCAGCGCCCCGATCAGGCCGAGGATCGGCGCCGAAGCCCCCAGCGTCAACCGGCCTCCCATGCCGACGAACCCCATGGCGCTGCTGAGCAGGAAGCCCGTCACCGACGAGATCGAGTAGATGATCACCATGCGGCTCGGCCCGTAGAGCTCGGCGATGGCCGGGGCGAGGAAGCGCACCCAGTAGAGGTTGAAGCCGATGTGCAGCAGCGAGCCGTGCAGCCAACCTGCCGACAGCAGGGTCCACCAGCGATGCAGCCCGAACACCGGGATGAAGCCGCTGGCGCCGAAGCGCAGCATGCTGAGCAGGCTGGGCGACAGCAAGGACATCAGGCCGCTGGTGCGAATGCCCTGCGGGTCGGTCGCCAGCATCAGCAGGTAGAGCAGCGCGCAGCCGCCGATCACCGCGTCGACGAAGCCCATGTCGCGCCCCAGCCGCCGCAGCCAGGAGTTGAGGCCGAACATGCCGGGGCTGCGCCGGCCGCAGTAGGGGCACTGCTTCTCGTTCACCCCCACCAGCTTGCCGCACGAAGGACAGAGCACCGAGCCGCTACGCTGGCGTGCGAACATGGCGCGTACTCTACCCCGGCTCCCGGGGCGCCGGAACCTGCGTACTGGTTGGCGCCGCCGGAGCGGTGGCCCGCTCGAGAAGCACCAGGTTGGCGAGCGCCTCCTGGCGCGACGCGCCGCACATGTCGACGCGGGCCCTGAGGCGGGAGCAGACGGCGGGCCGCTCGGGGAGACCGTAGATGCGGCAGCGGTTGTCGGCGTCGAGCTGGACGCAGCGCACGCCGGCAGGCTTGCCCCCGGGCATCCCGGGGATCGGCGAGGAGATCGAGGGTGCGATGCAGCACGCCCCGCAGCCGGCTCTGCAATCCATGTCGTGGCGAGGACGGGCGTCAGCGCTCGGCCGCGGGGTCGCCGGGATCGCGGTCGATACCGGGGCCCTCGCCAGGATCGGCGCCGGCGGCGTCATGATCGGCGCCAGCGCCGTCAAGGCCGCCGGCGTCGGGATCGGGAATCGCCACCAGGGATGGGTAGCTCCAGGCGCGGGAGAGGATCTCGGCGGCGCGGGCGGCGTCGGCTCGACGCACTTCGAGCCGGTTGTAGGCGACGGGCTCCGCCGACAGCAGGTGGACCGCCGGCAGCCGCTCTTCGAGCACGCAGCAGCGCAAGCCCTCGGACTCGAGGAAGGTGCGCGCGAGGTGGGCCTCCCAGGGGGTGTGGAAGCGGGCGACGGTGCTCAAGGCAGTGTCGTCGCCTTGCCCGCCCCGCCCACCGTGCCCGCCCGGCCCCGGCGCGGCGGCGCCCGCGCCCGGGAAGCCGTCTTCGAGCCGCGGCGTGCCGCCGATCTCCTCGAGCCGCCAGAGGCTGCCGCAGTCGGCGCAGCGATAAGCCCGGCGCGAGATCGGCAGCACCCCGAGCACCAGGCGCGCGGAGCGCTCCGGCCGCAGATCGAGCCCGCCGCAGGCAGGACAGCTGGGTGAGGCGGCGTCCCCGGGCGGCGCGCCCGCCGGCGGCAGCGCCGGCACGCCCGCCGGCGGCAGGACCGCCGCGCCCGAGGGCGATGCCGCCGGCACGTCCGCCGGCGCCGAGGTAGACACGCTCGGTGCCTCCGCCACGGCCGCATCCTGGCCGACCAGGTAGATCTCGGGCAGCGGGGCGAGCCGCTCCAACACCGCGGCCGCGGCCTCCGCGTCCTGTTCCCGGACCTTCAGCTGGATGCCGCCGACGGCGTTGGACAGCGCCACCATGCGGATGACGTGCTCGTTGGCGATCAACGAATGCAGGCCCTCGGAGCCGAGACGCGCCTGGGCGATCTGCGCCTCCCACGGCGTGCTGAACGTGCGGACGGTGACCAGCCGCTGCAGCTCGTAAGGGGAATCGGACATGGCTAGTGTCCCGCTCGGTTAATTCGCATACTACTCACCGGCCCTCTGCGTCCCTGGGCGTTGCGACCTGCCGGGAGTGCCGCCAATGGAGGATTCGGCGGCCGCCTCCTCGACATAAGTTCGACTATGCCTGGTCGGCGACGCCTTGCCAGGAACGCAGATGGCTCGGCGATTAGCATGCGAATGAACCGAGCGGGCCACTAGCAGCCCCCGCCCGGCAGCCGCCGGGTGAGGCGGTGGCGGCGCGCCGCTCTCAGCGGACCCCCCCGCTGCGCATCAGGGCGATCAGCCCGGCGAAGATCGCGACGAAGAAGATCAGCGCCAGCAGCGCCGCGCCGAGCCCGGCAAGTGGGCCGCGCCGGGCCGCGGTGATCCAGTAGGCGCCCGCGGTGGCGAGCAGCGCGAAGAGGACGAAGACGAAGTTCGGCGACATCATGGTGGCTGCCGGCTGGCGAGGCAACGGAGCGGCGGAGCGGCCGAGCGGTGGCCGCCGGCCGCGACCCATTTCCCCGGTGCGCCATCTTATCTTGGGGCTCGGTG
>DATNKH010000155.1:0-5293 GCA_035603475.1 Thermoanaerobaculia bacterium | reverse complement strand
CCCCCCCTCCCCCTTGCCTCCCTCTGGGCTCGTATGGGCGAGGGGTCGCAGTCCTCCTCCGCCGCTCCTTGGACTTGGACCCCTCGCCCATACGAGCCCAGAGGGAGGCAAGGGGGAGGGGGGGCCTCGTGCCTCGCCTCGCCCCTCGTCCCAGAGGAGGGAAGGGGACGGGAAGGGGGGGAAGAGGGAAGGGAAGGGAAAGGCGAATCGAGCAACCCACGACACTACCGTGCCATCTACCAATGCTGGTGGCTTATCCATCGCGGGCCGTCCAGTTGCGGATAGTATCGGTGGCTTCCCGGCCTTCTCCGGGCCGAGGAGGGCTTGCCGTGAGGATGCTCGGGCCCGCGAAGCGTCTCACCGTCTATCTTGGCGAGAGCGACCACTGGCAGGGCCGGCCGCTGCACGGCGCGCTGCTCGAGACGCTGCGCCAGGGCGGGCTCGCCGGCGCCACGGTGATGCGCGCCATCGCCGGCTTCGGCGCTCACTCCCGCATCCACACCGCGGCGATCCTCCGGCTCTCGGAGGACCTGCCGCTGGTGCTCGAGGTGGTCGACACCGCCGAGCGTATCGATCATGCCGTGGCGCTGATCGGCCCGATGATCCGCGAGGGCCTGATCACCGTCGAGGACGTGACCATCGTCAAGTACAGCCACCGCTATCTCGCGCCGCTGCCCGCCGACCGCCCGGTGAAGGAGCTGATGAGCAAGCCGGCGGTGGCGATCGCGGCGGGAGCGGCCATCCTGGAAGCCTGGGACCTGATGCTGCGGCACGGCCTCAAGGCCCTGCCGGTCGTCGACGAGGGCGGGCGGCCGCTGGGCCTGCTGAGCGACGGCGACCTCATGGAACGGACCGGGCTGGTGCAGCGGTTGGCGATCGCCGAGCGCCTCGACGCGGCGACGCTCGCCGCCTGGCGGCAGGGGCTGGCCGCGCTCACCGCCAAGGCCGGCGACGTCATGACCCGCCCTGCCGAGGTGGTCGTCGAGGACAGCCCCCTCGGTCGCGCCGCCGCCCTGATGAGCGAGCACGGCCGCAAGCGGTTGCCGGTGGTGGATCGCGGCGGTGTCCTGGCGGGAATGCTCAGCCGCTTCGACGTGCTGGCCGCGATCTCGCCCGCGCAGAAGGGGCAGCGCGAGCAACCCCCGGCGGGCGCCGCGCGGACGCTGGGCGAGGTCATGGACCGCCGGCTGCCGGCGGTGCCCGAGGACGCCGACCTGCCCGAGGTGGTGGCGAAGATGGTGGCCGGCGGCTGGAAGCGGCTCATCGTGGTGGACGGTGACGGACGCCCCCTGGGCCTGATCAGCGACGGCGACCTGGTGGCCAGGGTGCGGCCGGAGACCCGTTCCGGCCTGCTGCGCGCCCTGGCGCGGCGCGGCCGGCCGCCCGAGGAAGCCAGCGCCACCGCCCGGCAGCTGATGTCGCCAGGCGTCCTCGACGTGCCGCCCGAGATGCCGATCGGCGAGGCGATCCAACGGGCGCTCGCCAACCGCCGCAAGCGCCTGGTGGTGGTGGACGGGCAAGGCCGCGCCATCGGCATCGTCGACCGGCGCGACCTGCTGCGGGGCGTCGCCGGCTAGGCTGCCAGGCCCCGCCGGCGGGGGTGTCGTGGCGAACGCGGGACAGGCCGGGCCGCGCCGTCGGCGCCGGCGTTGAGGCCGGCGGCGCCGATGCGGTGGCCGGCGGCGTTTCGGCGGCCGGCAGTAGGTGGCGCGGCAGGAAGAAGAGATTGGCGATCATCGTCGGCACCACCGCGCTGGCGATGACCGCCGCGACGAGGAAGCTGTACGGCGTCAGCATGCCGAACGTCAGGGTGCGCAGCCGCCGCACCAGCGCGTGGTCCTTGCCGACGGTGCCGGCGAGCACCATGCCGACCAGGTAGGCCGGCAGCACCGCCTCGCTGCCCGCCCACACCGCCAGCCCGCCCAGCGCGAAGAGCAGGAAGAGGATGAACTTGGCCTCGAGCTCGGAGGGCCGGTTGCCGAGGCGGCGGAAGAACCGCGGCGTCAACCAGGGGAGCAGGACGAACGCCGCCGTCGAAGCCCCCACGAAGACCAGCGTGCGCGGCGTGAACGGCGCGAAGATCAGCGCCAGCGCCAGCACCGTCCCGAGGTCGTTGACGAAGCAGGCCGCGAGGATGGCCTTGCCGTACTCGGTGCGGTTCAGCCCCAGCTCGAGCATGACGGCGTAGACCACCGCGACCGAGGTGGTGGACAGGGCGACGCCGGCCAGCCAGCTGCTGCGCGGCGTCCAGCCCAGGAGGTAGTGGGCGACGGCGGCGCAGCCGAGGAAAGGAGCGAAGAAGCCCACCAGGCCGATGCCCACGGCCTCTTTCCACTTCGCCCGGAACGTGTCGGGGTCGAGCTCGGTGCCGGCAAGGAACGTCAGCACGATCGCGCCGGTGCCGGCGAGGAACGCGATCCAAGGCGCCTTGGCGCCAAGCCCGGCGAACCCGAAGTACGTCCCGATCGCCAGCTGGCGACGGTGCCTACGAGGATCTCGGAGAGGGCGGTCGAGATGCGCAGCCAGATGGCCGCGAGAGTGGCAACCAGGGCGAGTCCGAGCCAGAGCGAAGCCAGGAACCACATGCTTTCCACGAGCGACTCCTACTTTCGACCGAAGGTGAAAAGTAGGAGTCATCAGCACGCCCGCCAGCCGGCAGGAGCCGGCGGATCGGCGGCAAATTACGGGCGGACTCCATCGCCCTGCGACTGCGGCGGATGCTAGCGCGGCGTCCGCGCGGTGGTCAAGCGGACGCGGGCCACGGCGCGCGCGAAGGGCTGGGACGCCCTCACGGAGGGACTCGGGGGCCGTACAAGATGCGGATTCAAAGTGACCCGGTACCGGCTGGGCGCCATGGCGCTCTGGCGTTAGTGTCCCGCTCGGCTCATTCGCATACCACTCGCGCCGGAAGATCGCCTCGTCACCTACGCGGGCGTGGGATCGGTCGGCGACCGCTATCTCCGGGAAACACCGGCGCGGCAGGCGGCTCGGCTCGCGCCGCGAGCTCTTCGAGGAGCCGCGCCGGCTGGCCCGGCGCGGTGGCCTCCAGGCGCTCGGTCCAATCGGCCAGGAGCCCGCGGAGCGCGTCCCGGAACGACTTCATCTCCCGCAGGCGCTGCTCGACGATCGCCAGCTTGGCGGCGGCGAGCGACCGCACCTCGCGGCACGGGAACTGGCCTCGCGAGCGCGCGCCGACGATCCGGGAGAGCTCCTCGACCGTGAAGCCCATCGCCAGCGCGCTGCGAATCCAGCGCAACCGCTCCACCGCCTCGCCGGGGAAGAGCCGGTAGTTGTTCGCGGTGCGTCGCGGCGGTTCCAGCAGGCCCCGGCGCTCGTAGAACCGCAGCGTGTCCTTGCTCACCCCGGCGCGGTGGGCCAGCTCTCCCGACCGCAGCCCCTCCATCGCCGCCGCCGGCACCGCCTCGGCCGCATCGGGGTCTGCCGCTCGTCGCCACCTGGCCATGACCAGAGTCTAGTCGACGGAACCCGGCTCCGTGAGCGCGTTCCGGCTCGGTGATCGCGTGACGCGCCGCTCGCAGGATCAGCGACGGCTCGGCGGCTCGGTCGGATCGCCCGTCCGGTGATCGTCGATCTGCGCTCGCAGGAACGAGTGAACGGCGGCGAGCGCCTGCGGGTCGAGGGTGGTGATCCGCAGCTCACCGCCGCGGTCCGTCTCCTCGAAGCTGTAGTGGATCCGTGCCTTGAGACGCGTCATCTCGGGAATGCCGGGGAGCACCCGGTCGTGGATGGCGAGCGGCGATGCGAAGTCACCCGCCGCGAAGGCCCGCGCGATGGCCGCCAGGTGCTGGCGGATCGCGTCGCGGCTCTGCGTATCGGCCGCATCGTTGGCGTCGACTCGGATGACGCCGCCGTCGCTCTCGAGCAGGAAGTGGTGCGTCGTCCGGGTATGGGCGAAGCCCATCGTCTTGTCGCCACGCTCGTCGACATCCGCGCCCTGGGCGGCCGCCTGGTGCTGGGCGTGCAGTGGGCAGGATGCCATCGGGTCGGCGGCCTGGGCCTGGGCCGCGGCGGCCGCTGCCAGGATCGGCGTGGTCAGCAGACCGCACGCGAGGAGGGCTGCAGAGTGGATTCGACTCATCTCGAGGTCTCGCTTTCTGAACGATCATCGGGGTCGTCCTCGACCCTGACCGCGACGATAAACGATGGACCCGAGTCCAGGGTCAAGCGTGGGCCGCTCGCCTAGAAGAAGGCGGCGACTGGGCAGGTGAAACCAGGCAGCAGGTCGCCGCCGAACAACGTGTCGTCGGGTCCGAGGATCTGCACCTCGGTGGGTGAGCTCAGCACGTAGATGGTGCGAGTGGCCGGGTAGAGCAGCCACACCTGGCGCGTTCCGGCGGCGAACCAGCTCTGCACCTTCTCACGGACTCCCTTCGGCCGCTGGCTCGGCGAGATCACCTCGACGGCGAGATCGGGCGCGAAGGGGCAGAACTTCTTGGGCACAGGCTGCCCGCCGAGCCGCTCGAGCGACAGGAAGGACACGTCGGGGCCGCGCACGGTGTCCGGATCGCGCTCCAGGATGAAGCCGGTCTCGGCGGTGACGAAGCCGAGCGCGTTGGCTTCCACGAAGGTCAGCAGGCGCGCCGTGACCCGCGCGGCGATGACTCCGTGCTCGACGCCGGGGAAGCTCATCGGCACCACCTCACCGCGAACCAGCTCCGCCCTGCCGTCCGGAATGATCAGGTCGAAGAACTTCTCTGCGGTCATCGGCTGGGTGGGGACTCTTGTCATGACGCACCTCTCCTTCGGCGGCGGCTTCGCCGAGAAGTCTAGCGCAGGGTGGCGACACCGTGAGGGTGGCCGCGGTGGTGCCGGCGAGCATACCGAGATAGACGGAAAGTCTCGGCACGACTGCGCGAACGTTCACTCCGATGGGCTGCGGGGGCCTTGCTGCCGCCGGCGGGCGATGTAACCACGCTCCCGCGGTTGTGCTGGAGGGCCCCTGGTCAGAGCTTGGTGTGGACCTTCGCCAACGCCGCGGCGAGGCCGCCGGCGACTTGCTCGGGGCTGCCGACCCCCCAGAAGTGCAGGAAGAAGAGGCGCGGCGTCTCGGCGAGCATGTGCGAGTGCAGGGCGGTCACCTCGATCCGGTGCGCGGCGAGCTCGCGGATCACCGGGTTGACCTCCGCCGCGATGAGCACGAAGTCGCCGGTGGCCGCCACCTGATCGCCGGCGCGCTCGAAGTTCAGCGCGATGGCCGTGCCCATCGCCGGCGGCACCTGCATGCCGTTCTCCTCGATCGTCTCGGCCCGGGGCACCGCGACCTGCAGCACGG
>DATNKH010000154.1:0-3226 GCA_035603475.1 Thermoanaerobaculia bacterium | reverse complement strand
GCGGCAGCCGCAGCAGCCGCAGCGAGGGAGCGCTGGTGCCCGCTGAGGCGCCGGTCGCGGTCTGCCTGGTCACCCACGACTCGGCGGCGGACCTGGCGGAGTGCATGGCGGCGATCGGCGCCCTGCGCCGGCCGCCGGCCGAGATCGCGCTCGTCGACTCCGGCAGCCATGACGGCAGTCTCGAGGAGGCGCGGCGGACGGCGCCGCCCGGGATTCCCCTGGCCGCGGCCGGACATGCCGCCAACATCGGCTTCGCCGCCGGCATGAACGCCGCCATCGCGGCCACCCGGGCGCCCTATGTCCTCACCCTCAACGCCGATGCCCGCCCGCGGCCCGACTACCTCGAGCTCCTGCTCGCGCGCATCGAGGCGCATCCGCGGCTGCGGGTGGCGGCGGTGACCGGGCGGCTGGTGCGGCCTGCCGCGGCGAACGGCCAAGGCCTGCTCGACGCCTGCGGCATGCGGCTCACCGCCGCCTGGCGCCACCTCGACCGTGGATCGGGCGAGCCCGACCGCGGCCAGTGGGCTCTCCCGGAGCGGGTCTTCGGCGCCACCGGCGCCGCCTCGCTGTTCCGCCGCGAAGCGCTGCTCGACGCGGCGGTCGACGGCGAGATCTTCGACCCCCGCTTCCACTCCTTCCGCGAGGACGCCGAGCTCTGCTTCCGCCTGCGCGAGCGCGGCTGGGAGATCCTCTACGAGCCCGCCGCCGTGGCCGAGCACCGGCGCTTCAACCTGCCCGAGCGGCGCGCCGCGATGCCTCCCGGCGTCAATCTCCATTCGCTGAAGAACCGCTACCTGCTGCGCGTCTACCACCAGACCGGGCGCAACCTGGCCCGCACCCTGCTGCCCACTCTCGGCCGCGATCTCGGAGCGCTCGCCTGGGTGTTGCTGCGGGAGCGATCGTCGCTCGGCGCCTACGGCTGGCTGCTGCGCCACCGCGCCGAGCTGCTGGCCCGGCGGCGGACCATCCAGCGCCGCCGCACGCGTCCGGCGGCCGAGCTGGATGCCTGGTTCGGGCGCCCGGGAGCGCCGCTGTGAGCGGCCCCGCGGTGGCGCTGATCGGCAGCCGCGGCATCCCAGCCCGCTACGGCGGCTACGAGACGCTGATGGAGGAGCTCTCGGTCAGGCTGCTGGCGCGCGGCTTCCGGGTGACCGTCTACTGCCGCTCCCATTCGACGCCGCCGCGCCTCCGCCTGTACCGCGGCGTCGAGCTGGTGGTGCTGCCGACGCTGCGCACCAAGCATCTCGACACTCCGGTCCACACCCTGCTCGCCTGCCTCCACGCCGGCGCCCGCGGCTTCGACGCCGCGCTGATGGTCAACTCGGCCAACGCCCTGTTCCTGCCGCTGCTCGCGGCCGGCGGCATTCCCACCGCCCTGCACGTCGACGGCATCGAGCGGCGGCGCCGCAAGTGGGGCCCCTTCGGACGCTCCGTCTACGCGCTCTCGGAGCGGCTGGCGTGCGTCCTGCCGGACGCCCTGGTCACCGATGCCGAGGTCATCCGCCGCCACTACCTCGAGCTCTACGGCGCCGACTCCACGGCGATCGCCTATGGCGTCGATCCGCGGCCGGCCGCGGCCGGTGTCCTCTCCCGGCTGGGGCTCGCCGAGCGCCGCTACTTCCTGTACGTCAGCCGCTTCGAGCCCGAGAACAACCCGCACCAGGTGGCGGCGGCCTACCAGGCGGTGCGCGGCGACCTGCCGCTGGTGATGGTGGGCGGGGCGCCCTATGCCGGCGACTTCATCGCCGGCTTCACCCGCGGCGCCGATCCGCGCATCCTGTTCCCCGGAGCGATCTATGGCGAGGAGTACCGCGAGCTGCTCGCCAATGCTTTCGCCTACATCCACGCCACGGAGGTCGGCGGCACCCACCCGGCGCTGGTCGAGGCCATGGGGTACGGCAACTGCGTGGTGGTCAACGACACCCCCGAGAACCGCGAGGTGGCGGGCCCGGCCGGGCTCTACTTCCGGGCAGCCGATCCCGGCACCCTGGCGGCGCGCCTCGAGCAGGTGCGCCGGCGCCCGCGCCGGGCCTGGCTGGCCGGCCGCGTGGCCGCTCGGCGCGCCGGCCGGCGCTACTCCTGGGAGCGGGTGGCGGACCAGTACGCGGAGCTGCTCCGCGCCCTGGCGGCCTGGGGGTGAAGGGGAAGGCCAGCATCGGCCTCCCGCAAGGAAAACGGCCCTACCGGGTTCCACCACATGTCCGATTCCTGTGGCTCCCTCCCCCCCTCTGAGCCCGTATGGGCGAGGGGTCGAGGTCCTCCGACGCCGCCCCATTGCCTTGGACCCCTCGCCCATACGGGCTCAGAGGGGGGGAGGGAGCCACAGGAATCGGACCCCCGCCAATAGACGGTGCGAGGCTGTGCCACGTTACAATAAACAAGCTGCTCTACCGACTGCGAGGCAAGGACTGAAACCGCATCCATGCTGAAAGAACGAGCCCGCATTCTCGCGGCTTCAATCTTTCTGGTCGACCTGGCGCTCGTCGCGGCCGCCTTCCTGCTGGCGTTCTCCCTTCGAAGCTGGGTCCTGCCGCGCCTGGTGCCGCAGGCGTTCCCTGCCCGTCTCTACCCGCTGACCGCGTACCTGCCGCTGCTGCCCCTGGCGCTGGCGATCTGGGGCGCGCTGCTGCTGCTGTCGGGGCGGTACCGGTCCCACCGCACCGTGCCGCTGCTCGACGAGTCGTGGGCGGTGCTGCGGGTCTGCGCGAGCGGCACGATCCTCTTCACCCTCGCCCTCTACCTCCTGCGCATCGACGTGCGGCTGCTCGGCAACGACCAGATCAGCCGCGCCTGGGTGCTGCTGTTCGGCGTCTTCGCCTCGCTCCTGCTGCTGGCCGAGAAGCTCTTCCTGCGCATCAGCTCGCGCTACGTGCGCTCGCGCGGCTTCAACTACCGCACCGTGCTCATCGTCGGCACCAACCCGGCGGCGCTCAAGATCGCCGACTCGATCCACGGCCACCGCTTCTGGGGCTACCGCATCCTCGGCTTCATCATCAACGGCCATGCGCCGGCGGATCCCTGGCCCAGCCGCTACCCGATCCTCGGCGAGATGAAGCACATCACCCGCATCATCGAGAGCAACATCGTCGACGACGTCATCTTCGCGGTCAGCCGCCGCGACCTCGACCGCCTGGAGGACCTCTTCCTGAGCCTCCAGGAGCAGGGGATCCGCACCCGCTTCGCGGTCAACCTCTTCCCGCACACCCAGGCGCGGGGCGAGCTCGAG
>DATNKH010000153.1:0-3121 GCA_035603475.1 Thermoanaerobaculia bacterium | reverse complement strand
CGGCGGCGACGGCGGCGGCGACGGCGGCGGGCCGCTCCTGCCTCCCTTGCCACGCCTGCCGGCGCGCCACCAGGCCGCACAGCGTGGCACCGGGACCGACCTCCAGGAACAGCGGCTCCGCGCCGGTCGCCAGCAGCCGCTCGACGCCGGCGCCGAACCTCACGGGGCGGCGCAGCTGGGCTGCCCAGTAGCCGGGATCGGCGGCCTCGGCGGCCCCGATCCAGTCGCCGCTGAGGTTGGAGATCCAGGGCACCGCCGGGACCTGGCGCTCCATCCGCGCCACCAGCGCGGCGAGGGCCGGGCCGACCGGCGCCATCGTCGCCGAGTGGAAGGCGTGCGAGGTATGCAAGCGGCGGCAGACCACTCCCCGCTCCTCCAATCGCGCCGCGAGCTCGGCCACCGCCGGCTCCGGCCCGGAGACGGCGCAGTCGGACGGGCTGTTGACCGCGGCCAGCTCGACCGCCGGCGGCAGCAGCGGTGCGAGCTCGCTCTCGCCCAGCTCGACCCCCAGCATCGCCCCGCGAGGCGCGGCCTGCATCCACTCGCCGCGCGCCGCCACCACGGCGAGGGCGTCGGCGAGCGAGAAGACCCCCGACAGGCAGGCCGCCACCAACTCGCCGAGGCTGTGGCCGAGCATGGCCCACGGCGCGACGCCCCATGCCATCCAGAGCCGCGCCAGGGCATACTCGACGGCGAACAGGGCCGGCTGCGCGAGGCGGGTCTGGCCGAGCTCGCCGGCGGCCACGGCGCGCCGTGCCGCCGGCGGGAAGAGCGCCTGCCGCAGGTCGGCGCCCAGCAGCGGCGCGAGCAGGTCCGCGCAGGCGTCCAGCTCGCGGCGGAAGACCGGCTCGGAGTCGTAGAGACCGCGGCCCATGTCCACGTGCTGCGTCCCCTGGCCGGGGAACAGGAAGACCACCGGCCGGCGCCGCGCCGCGTCGGGAAGGCGCCGGCTCCACAGCCGCCGGGGGTCGCGGACGGCGAGCGCTTCGCCCGCCTCCGCCGCCTCCCGGCAGAGCAGCGCCCGCCGGCAGGCGAAGGCCCGCCGCCCCACCTGCAGCGTGTAGCAGGCTTCGGCGAGCGTTGCGAGCGGCTCGCGCCGCGGTCCGCCTGCCAGCCAGGCCGCCAGGTCGTCGGTGGCGGCCTCCAGCGCCTGCTCGCTCTTCGCCGAGAGCAGCAGCAGCTGCCAGCGGCGCGCCGGCCCGCCAGGCTGCCGCGGCGGCGCCTCCTCGAGCACGGCATGGGCGTTGGTGCCGCCGATGCCGAAGGAGCTGACCCCGGCGCGCCGCGGCATGCCGTCCTCGGCGGGCCACGCGGCGAGCTCGGCGTTGACGTAGAACGGGCCCGCCCCGAGCTCGAGCCGCGGGTTGGGCCGCGTGAAATGCAGGCTCGCCGGGATCTCGCACCGCTCGAGCGCCAGCGCCGCTTTGATCAGCCCGGCGATCCCGGCGGCCGCCCCCAGGTGGCCGAGGTTGGTCTTGACCGAGCCCAGGGCACAGCCGACGCCGCGCCGCCGCGCCGTGCCGAAAGCGCGCGCGAGCGCCGCCACTTCGATCGGATCGCCGAGGGGAGTCCCGGTGCCGTGGCACTCGACGAAGCCGACGGTCTCCGGCGCGCAGCCCGCCCGGGCCTGGGCGGCAGCGATCACCTCCGCCTGACCAGCGATGCTCGGGGCGGTGAAGCCCACCTTGCTCGAGCCGTCGTTGTTGATCGCCGTGCCCAGGATCACGGCATGGACGGTGTCGCCGTCCGCCAGCGCATCCGCCAGCCGTCTCAGGACCACGACGCCGGCACCGCTGCCCCAGACGGTGCCGTCGGCGCCGGCGTCGAAAGCGCGGCAGACCCCGCTCGCGGACTCGACGCCCCCTTCCTCGTGCAGGTAGCCCTGCCGCTGCGGCACTCGCAGCTCGGCGCCGCCGGCGAGCGCCAGGTCGCAGTCGCCGGCCTGCAGCGCCTGGCAGGCGAGGTGGACGGCCACCAGCGAGGTCGAGCACGCGGTCTGCAGGTCGACGCTGGGGCCGCGCAGGTTCAGCTTGTAGGAGACCCGCGTGGTGAGGTAGTCGAGGCTGTTGCCCAGGCTCGCCGCGCGCTCGCCGACGGTGGCCAGCAGCGCCGGGTGGCCGAGCAGGTTGCGCAGGAAGTAGCCGGGATGGCCGGTGCCGGCGTAGACGCCGATCGGCCCGCGGAACCGGTCGGGGTGGTGGCCTGCCCTTTCGAGCGCTTCGTAGGCGCACTCGAGGAAGAGGCGGTGCTGCGGGTCGATCAGCTCGGCCTCGCGCGGCGCGTAATCGAAGAAGGCGGCGTCGAACAGCTCCTCGCCGTCGATCACCCCGCCCGCCTTGACGTAGCGCGGGTGGCGCAGCAACGCGGGCTCGACGCCCGCGGCGAGCAGCTCCTCGTCGCCGAAGCGGTAGACGCAGTCGACCCCGTCCCGCAGGTTCTGCCAGAGCTCCTCGACGTCGCGCGCGCCCGGGAAGCGTCCTGCCATGCCGACGATCGCGATCCTCGTCGGCGAAGGGTGCGCGGGGCCGGCTGAGCGCGGCGGGCGCGATGGGGCCGCCGGCCGCTGCGAGCGCCAGAGGTGCTCGGCCTGGGCGCGGACCGTGGGATGGAGGAAGAGGTCGAGCAGGGAGATCTCCCGGCCGAGCAGGTCCTCGAGACGCACATGCAGCCGCGCCAGCAGCAGAGAGTGGCCCCCGAGGTCGAAGAAGTTGTCGTCGCGGCCGACCTCGCCGACACCCAGCACCTCGGCCCACAGCCGCGCCACGCTCTCCTCGGCAGGGGTGGACGGGGCGACGCGCGCGGCGCCTCCGGCCGGCGCCCCCCAGGTCGGCGCCGGCAGCGCCCGGCGGTCGACCTTGCCCGAGGCAGTGAGCGGCAGCCGGTCGAGGACCACGAAGACCGACGGCACCATGGAGTCGGGAAGCAGGCGCCGCAGGAACTCCCGCAGCGCCGCGGCATCCAGGCCGGCGTCCCCGCCCGTTGGCGGCCGTGGAGGAAGCTGCAGGCGCTGCGGCCGCCGCGGCCGCTGCGGCGAATCCGGCGGTGTCGGCAGCGCGGGCGGCGCCAGCGGCGCCGGCGGCGCGGCCAGGTAGGCGACCAGCCGCCGGGCGGCCCCCTCGCC
>DATNKH010000152.1:0-2552 GCA_035603475.1 Thermoanaerobaculia bacterium | reverse complement strand
AATCGCCTGGAGCCGCCCGGGATCGCCCAGCAGGACGACCTTGGCGCCGCGCTCCTCGGCTTCCGCGAGGATGCCACCGAGCCGCCGCACGTCGAGCAGTCCCGCCTCCTCGAGGAGGAGAACGGAGCGCGCGTGGAGACGGCCGCTGCCTTCCGCCCAGGAGCTTTCAAGCGTGGCCAGGGTGCGGGAGCGGACGCCGGTGGCGGCCGCGAGCGCCGAGGCGCCCTTGGCGGTCAACGCGGCGCCGCGCACCTCGTCGCCGTGCTCGCGGTAGGCGGCGGCGATGGCGCGGGCGGCCTCGGCCCTGCCGGCGCGGTCGCCACCGGCGATCTGGGCGAGATCGGCTGCCGTGGTGGCGTGGAGGACGGCGGCGCGTTGCCGGGCGGCGAGGTCTCCGCCGGAGAGATCGGAGGATGCGGTCGCGAGGGCTGCGGCATCGCGCGCCGTGGCGTCGAAGCCGCCCGCCGCCCGTCGATGGGCTTCGTGCTCGTCGGGGGCAGGTGGGGAGACCACGACCGCGGGGTCGAGGCGGAAGCGGTCCCGCGATGCCAGCTTCTCCGCGGCGGCCAGGAGGCGAGCCTCCGCGTCGAGATAGTCGCGCGTCGTGTAACGGCCGGCGCCGCCGGCGTCCCTGCCGAGATCGAGGACGCGATCGGAGCGCAGGGCCTCGCGGACCAGGGCGACACTCTCCGGCTGGTAGAACGCGGCACGGTGAAGGTCCGACTCGGTGAAGGTGGCGCGGGTGGCGGTCATGCGGTCGAGGAGCACCGCGGCACGCTGCTCGAGGCTGTCGCCGGGCCGCGGCGCGTAGACCTGTCCCGGCGCCAGCACCGCGGGCGGCTCGGGGTGCGCTGGCGATGGTCGAGGAAGGTCTCGCCGAAGCGCCGGGCCAGCTGCGGGCCGGAGAGCGACGGCTCCACGCGTGAGAGCGAAGCGAAGCGCGAGCCGTCGGTGACCAGCAGCCCACCGGCCCGGGCGGCCGCGGCGAGCCGGAAGCCGCGGACGGCGAGGCGCGCCTCGAGATCGCTCCAGTCGGTCGCCTCGGCGAAAGCGGCGGCAGCCTGGTCGCGGACGCGATCGGCCAGGGGCTGGCGGCCGGTGTGCAGGGCTTCGCGGTAGGCGCCGGAGGTGAGCTCCGGGGCGGGCAGATCGCGGACGTGGTGGGGGATCAGGCCGTAGTCCAGCTCGATGCGCCCCACGGCGTCGCGGATCTTATAGATGTCGTCGTACCGGTGCCACGTCGGGCCGTCGTCGCCGGCGCGGTTGACGACGACGTGAACATGCTCGTTGGCCGTGTCACGGTGAGCGACGATCAGAGCTTGATGGCCGCCGAGGCCGAGCCGCCGGAGCACCTGGTCGACAGCCTGGTTCCATTGCTCGGTGCGGAGATGCTCGGAGGGGTGCAGGCTGAGGCCGAAGTGGTAGACGGGCTTCTTCGTACGGAGATGTTCGCTGGCATGAGCGCGCATGACTTGCGCGATGCGCGCCGGGTCGTCGAGGCCGACGATGTTGCGACAGGAGATCCAGGCGACGCGCTCGGGATTGGTGGCATGCGAGCGTCCCCGGGTCAGGTAGGCGACAAGACTCACGAAGTCCTTGCCGAGGCCGGTGCGGCCGCCGCTCGCGGAGCGACAGCCGCCCTTGAAGATGATCACGCGGTGGGCTCCGGCGCACTCGAGGCCGCCGCATCGGCCGCGAGCAGCGCATCCCGCAACGTGTCGAATGCGGCCAAGAGTCCGGTGACCGTGCGCATGAGATCCGGCGCGACAAGGGTGCCGCCGTTGGCCAGTTGGAGCAACTCGTGCAGCTCCTTGACCCCGCGGTTGACGGCGACAATGGCGGAGCGCGCAAGTGGCCGGTGCGCGACGGGCTTGCCCCCCACGAGTACCTCGCGCATGTAGGTGGCGAGCGGGAGCTCGCAGGTGCGGGCCTGCTCCTCGAGCGCCGCGAGCTGCTCCTCGGTGAGGAAGGTGCTCCTGCGATGGGTGAACCTGGCGGAGGGGCGCGGAGGTGGTGAGGCCGACAACGGAGCCGGGCGGACCCAAACGTACCTCACCGCGCGCAAAGCGTGGTGGCGGAGCCAGGCGGAACGAGTGATCCCCGCGTCTGTCGCCGCGGCATCGATGCGGGCGATCTCCCTGACTGAGAAGCTGACGCTGTACTGCTTGGTCCTGGTCCTGGCCATCGCGATCTGTCCCCGAGCGCGTGCGCCGCTCACGGTCCGGGAGAGCCAGCCTCCCCGCGCACTCAGAAGACCAACAACGTCCGTCGGCAGAGTCGGTGCCGGAGAGAGAGCAACGACGGCTCTCCCATTCCGGGTCCGATCGAAATGCACGACTATGATACGCTCTCGTCCATGATAAGACAAGCTAGTCATATGGTCAGAGAGTCATAGGCCGGACGGCGCGGCCGGCTTGTACCTGCTCGTGGTGGTCGTCGTCACGTCCTACTACCGGATCAGGCTGGGGCGCCGGCGCTGGAAACGCCTTCATTACCTCGCGTACGTGGCGGCCGCTTGCGTCTTCATTCACGGCATCCTCGCGGATCGCCGG
>DATNKH010000151.1:0-7686 GCA_035603475.1 Thermoanaerobaculia bacterium | reverse complement strand
CCGCCGATCTCGGCGCCGTCCGGGAACCGGCGCGGCACGTCGCCTGTCCAAGAACTTGGGGGTATCGTTGGCAGGCAGGCACCGGGACGGCGGCGGCGGACCGCTCGAGGAGATGCGATGCTCGCGGAGAGGATTCTCTGGTTGGGAATGTCGATGGTCGTTTTCGGCGCCCTGGCGCCGAGAGGCGCGTACCCGGCAACCGCGAAGCCGACGTACGAGAGCCTGCTGGAAAAGGCCCGGCGGGGAGACCCGGGGCTCGATTTCACCGCCCTCCGGATGGCCTACGCGGACCGCCTGGCCGAGGCCAGGGCGGCCGATTCCGAGCTGCGCAAGAAGATGTTAGAGGCCCTGCACAAGGACCAATGGGCCGCCGTCATCGAGACCGGCAACCAGGTCCTGGCCCAGAACTACCTCGACATCGACGCGCACATGTTCGTGGCCTTCGCCTACGAGAAGACCCATGAGCCGGAGAAGGCCGTGCTGCATCGCACCATGGGCAACGGCCTGATGAAATCGATCCTCGCCTCCGGCGACGGCAGGTCGTTCAAGACCGCCTTCGTGGTGATCTCCGTCGAGGAGGAGTACTCGGTGCTGAAGCACTACCGGCTGCGCTCGGACAAGCAAGACCTGGTGACCGCCGAAGGGCACAGCTACGACATCCTCACCGCCGAGAACGACCAGCACGAGCAGGCGACCGTCTACTTCAGCATCGACAAGGTCGTCGCCATCGAGAACGCGCAACTCTCGGGCCACTAGCCGTCGCCTCAAGCGCCGCCGGCGGCCGCCAGCAGCTGCTGGGCCTCGCGGGTGTCGGCGTGCTCGGGTCCCTTGCGGGCTGCCAGCAGCGCCACCGCGGCGGCGAGGTCGGCGTGGGCGCGCGGCCGGTCGCCGTCGGCCAGGGCGAGACGGCCGCTCTCCACCAGCGCCTCGGCGCGCAGGGCGGCCCGCGGACGGATGCGCGCGAAGATCCCCAGCCCCTCGTCGAGCACCCGGCGCGCCTCGCGCCCGTCGCCGGCGGGGCCGCCCGCGCCTCGCGCCAGCAGCGCGCGCGCGAGCAGCAGGTCGGTCCTGGCGATCGAGGGACGCTCGGCGGTGCGGAACAGCTTCTCGTCCAGAGCGCGTGCCCGCCGCAGCGTGGCCACCGCCGCGCCCGCCTCGCCGGCCGTGGTCTCGAGCTCGCCCAGCTCCTCGAGCGGCTGGATCAGCTCGTAGTCGTTGGCGCCGCCCACGCGTTCGATCCCCGCCAGCGCGGTGCCGAGCTCGGCGCGGGCCTCGGCCAGGCGGCCCAGCCGCAGGTGCGCCCAACCCAGGTCGGCCACCGCCCGCCACCGCTGCACGTCGTCTTCCCCCATGGTGCGCCGATAGGTCTCGGCAGCCCGCGCCAGGAGCGCCGCCGCGTCGCGATAGCGCTCCTGCCCCATGGCCGACAGCCCGAGATAGCGCAGGCAGTGGCCGGCGTCGAAGCGGTCCGGACCGAAGATCGCCAGGGCGTCCGAGAACACCTTGTCGGCCGCCGCATACTCTTCCTCGCGGCCCAGCAGGATGCCGTACGAGAACAGCGTCTCGGCAAGCCGTTCGGCGTGCGGTCCGAGCACCGCCTGCTGGATGGCGATCGCCCGTTCGAACAGCGGCCTGGCCTCGGCCGTCCTGCCCATGCGATCGAGGAGGCCCGCGAGACCCTCCTGGGCCTCCGACACCTTCAAGCTGCGCGGGCCGAGGCTGCGCTCGAGGAGCGCCGCGGCGCGGCGATAGGCGGCTTCGGACTCGCGGTACTGCTGATCCTGCTCGAGGGCCTCGCCCAGCAGGTACAACGTCTTGGCGCTTTCCTCGTGAGCCTCGCCGTAGCGGCGGACGAAGGTGGCCAGGGCCTGGCGCAGCAGCTCCACCTCGCGGCGGCTTTCCTGCGGCTGCGGCACGGCTTCGGCCAGCGCGCGCCGGGCCACGGCGACCTCGACGCTGCCTGCGCCGTAGGCGCGGATGAGCACCGGCAGCGCCATCTCGAAGGTACGGCGGGCCTCGTCCATCTTGCCGCGCGAGCGCTGCACCTCGCCCAGGCCTTCCAGCGACAGGCCGATCCGCCCGTCCGACGGCGGCAGGACCGCCTGGCGGAGGGCGAGGGCGCGCTGGGCGTGGGGCAGCGCCTGCTCGAGCAGGCCGAGGTTGTTCTCGATGCGCGCCACGGCGTCGAGCAGGTCGGCCTGCACCTGCGGCTCGCCGGCGAGCCCAGGGTCGATGCTCGCCGCGCCGCGCTCGAGCAGCTCGCGGGCGGTGAGCTTGCCGCCTTCCCCGGCATCGGGGTCCGATTGCTCGAAGATCGAGATCAGGAACGACTTCACCCGCTCCGCGCGCTGCGCCGCGGCGTCGGCGCGCAGCGCGGCGACGCTCGCCGCGTGCGCCTGCCACAGGGACAGCACCAGGCCGGCGATCAGAGCCGCGATGCCGGTCCCGACGGCAGCCACCGGCAGGCGGTGCCGGCCGACGAACTTGCGCACCCGGTAGCCGACCTCGTCGGGACGGGCGCGGATCGGCCGGCCGGCCAGGAAGTGGCCGAGGTCGTTGGCCAGCGCCTGGGCCGAGGGATAGCGGCGCGCGGGATCGCGGCGCACCGCGGTCATCACGATCAGGTCCAGGTCGCCGGCGACCCGGCGGGCGAGCCGCGCGCGGTCGCCCGGCCGCCGCAGCGCCGTGCTCGGCCGCTCCACCGTCTCGTGCTCGACGGCGCTGGCCAGCGCTTCCAGGGCGCGCTGGTCGCGGCGGTGCGGTAGGGCGCCGGTGATCAGCTCGTAGAGCATCACGCCCAGGGCATAGACGTCGGTGGCGGTGGAGACGGGCTCGCCGAGGATCTGCTCCGGCGCGGCGTAGGCCGGGGTGAGGGCGCGCGCGCCGAGCTGGGTCAGCGTGAAGCCGGCCGCCTCGTCGTCCTCGAGCAGCTTGGCGATGCCGAAGTCCAGCAGCTTCGGCGTGCCGTCCTCCGTCACCAGGATGTTGGCCGGCTTGAGGTCGCGGTGGACCACCAGGCGGTGGTGGGCGCTGGCCACCGCCAGGCAGACGGTCTGCATCAAGCGCAAGCGGCCGTCGAGGTCGAGATCGCGCCGCCGGCACCAGCCGGTGATCGGTTCGCCGTCCACCCATTCCAGGGCGAAGTAGGGCCTGCCGTCCGGCCCGGTGCCGCCGTCCAGCAGGTGGGCCAGGTTGGGATGGTCGAGGCGGGCGAGGATCTGGCGCTCGCGCACGAAGCGCCGCACGATGGCCTGTGAGTCCATGCCGCGCTTGATCACCTTGAGCGCGACCCGCTGGGCGAAGGCGGGATCGGTGCGGTCGGCGAGGTAGACCTCGCCCATGCCGCCGCGGCCGAGGAGGCTGACGACACGCCAGGCGCCGACCGTCGTGCCTGCTGGGAGCTGCGGCTCGAGATCGGCCTCCTCCGCCTCGCGGTTGGTCCCGAGCAGGTCGAGCGTCGATCGGTCGAGGAAGCCGGTGGCCGCGGCGTCGGCCGCCAGCAGGCGCTCGAGCCGCTCGCCGAGCTCGCCATCCTCGGCGCGCAGCTCGGCGAGCCGCCGCGCCCGCTCGGGCGCGGGCAGCTCGACCAGCTCGTCGAAGAGGTCCTCCCAGCGCGAGCCGCGCGAGGGCTGCCGTGAGGAAGGGTCGCCGACCACGATCGAAGTCGCCTCGGGCGGCCGTGCCGGCGCCGCCGGATCTCCGCTCAGCCCAGCTCGGCGAGCAGGAAGGCCCGCGCCTTGCGCCAGTCGCGCTTGAGCGTGCGATCGCTGACGTCCAAGAGCGTCGCGATCTCCGAGATCGGCAGGCCGCCGAAGAACCGCAGCTGCACCAGCTCGGCGAGCCGCGGGCTCTCGCGCTCGAGACGGTCGAGCGCCGCGTCGAGGGCGAGCACGGTGGGACCGAGCTGCCCGTCGTGCGCCGCCGGCTCGAACCCTTCGGGCCAGGAGACCCGCAGCCCCGCTCCGCGCTTCGCCGAGTCGCGCCGGCGGGCGAAGTCGATCACCACGTGGCGCATGACCCGGGCCGCCAGGTTGAAGAAGTGGGCCTGGTCCTCCGCCGCCAGCCCCGCGGGCGCGACCAGGCGGAGGTAGGCCTCGTGGACCAGCGAGGTGGTCTCGAGCGTCTCGCTGGGCCGGCGCCCGCGGCCGAGCTGCGCGTGCGCCAAGCGCTTGAGGTCGGTGTAGAGCGCCGCGAAGAGCTGGTCGGCGGCGCCGCGCTCGCCCGCGCGAGCGGCACGTAACAATGCGGTGAGGTCGGGAGAGGCCATCGCGGCCATCGCTTGCGGATACCGCGCCCGCGGACCTTGCTCGAGGCACGGTGCCGCGCGATCAGGATCCGCTGCCGATAGTTTACCTGAAGCGGCGCGCGGCGGAGGCGTTCAACCGAGGCGGGGTAGTGGGCGAGCTGACCCACTACCCGAGGCGGAGCCGGCCCACCTCGCCGTCCACCTCGATGACGGTGCCGTGGGGGGCCGACAGGCTTGCCAGGTGCGCGAGGATCGCCGCCGCCTCCTGGCCGCGCGCCAGGCGCGGCGTTCCCCGGCGGTCGGCTGGCTCGTCGAAGCCGAGGGTCAGCGGGAAGAGCTCGACGGCGGTGACCTTGCCGCCTTCGAAGGTGATCCGGGGCGCGACGCTCCGCCAGTAGCGCTGCTGCTTGACGAAGCCGATCTTGTTCTCGAAAACCAGCGGATCGAGCGAGCGGCCGTCCAGGCCCCAGCTGGTGAAGTCCTCGGCCGGCGTGTAGCGGTGGGTCTCCACCTGGAAGAAGAAGTTGGCGAGCGAGTAGAAGATCGGCTTGCCCTTGTAGAGCTCGATGCCCCGCAGCACGTGCGGGCCGGACGAGAAGTAGACGTCGGCGCCGGCGTCGATGCAGGCGTGGGCGAACGGTTGGATGAAGAGGTCCGACAGCTCGTGCTTCCGGCGCGCCTCGTGGGCATGGATCGAGGCGATGACCACGCGCGATTCGGCGCGGGCCGCCGCGATCGCCTCGCCGATGCGCTTGACGTCGGCGGCGTCGCCCTCGCTCTGGTAGTCGACGTGGTCGCCGTCGCGGATGATGTACTCGTCGCAGAGGTCGAGCTTCTTCGGGTCGGCGGGCGGCTTGGGCCCTCCCAGGCCCTGGTCGTCGTTCTCGGCCCAGAGCTCGGCCAGGACCTGCCGCGCCGCCTTGAGGCGCTGGAAGGTGGCGTCGTCGAGCACCACCGCGGCCTTGACGTTCAGCGGGTTGAGGCCGGGCCGTCCCTTGACGTACGGGTGGGCGGGGGCGGCGGCGAAGTAGGGCGGGAAGGTCGATGCGCAGCTGACCAGGCCGACCCGCCCGGCGGCCGAGTCGGCGTAGCCCGGCCGCGCCGCCTGCTCGAGGTCGAGCCCGGAGCCGGCATGGGCGATCCCGACCCGGTCCAGGTTCTCGAGGGTCGAGATGAGGCCCTGCTCGCCGTAGTCGACGGTGTGGTTGTTGGCGGTGCCCATCAGCGTGAAGCCCATCCACCGCAGCTCGTCGGCGGTCCAGGGATCGCCGCAGACGTGCGGGTCGCCGCCCTTCCATGCCGGGTGGAGCTCGCCGCCCTTGCCGACGACGATCTCGCAGTTGCCCCACGCGCAGTCGGCGCCGCGGAGCAGCTCCACGAGGGCGTGGAAGTCGGGATGCGTGAGCTCGCTGACCCGGCGGGTGATGATGCAGTCGCCGGCCCCGACGAGCGTGAAGCGGCCGCCGGCCGCCGCCGGCCCGGGTGAGGCACCGGTGCCCGCGACGCCACCCGCGGCGAGGCCGGTGCCGGCCGCCGCCGGGGAAGTCGATCCGGCCGGTGCAGCAGGTGTGGGCGGTTCGGCCGCGCGAGTCGCGCCGGCAGCGCCGCCGCCATCGGTGCCCGCGGGCGCCCAGCGGGCGGCCCCGGCCGCGGCGGTGGTGCGGGCCACTACCTTGAGGAACGTGCGGCGGTCCATGGCTCTCCCTGGTGGTCGGGGAGAGATACGCGGCCGGGCTGCAGAAGTTCTGCGAGGAGCTCTCCGCCGGCAGGCGCCGCGGAGATCATTGGATTGGTCACGGGTTCGCCGTGGCGGGAGGACTCGGAGCCGAGGGCGAGGCGGGTTCCAGCCAGGCGAGAGCGCGCCAGGCGCGCCGCCGCCCCCACCAGGTGAAGAACGACAGCGCGCAACCGGCGGCGAAGAGCGCCAGGCCCGCGGTCCACCCGTGCGGGCGGTAGCGCAGGCGGACGGCGTGAGACCCTGGCGGCACCTGGAAGCCGAGGAAGCCGCCGTCGATCTCGACGGCCGGCTCTTCACGGCTGCCGATCGTCGCCCGCCACTCCGGCGCGTAGCTGACGCTGGAGGCGACGAAGCCCCCGGCCGCGCTGTCGACGGCGAGGTCGAAGCCGTTGCTGCGGACACGGATGTCGCGCACCCGGCCGTCCTGCGGGCGGGTAGCCGTGCCGCCGGCGCCGCCAGCGCCGCCGGCCCCGCTGCCCGCGCCAGCCTCGGCAGCCGTCCCAGGCGCGCCGGCGCCGCCGGGCGCTGCCGCCGCGACCAGCTGCGCCGTCTCCGAGAAGTCGTCGGCGTGCATCGCGGCGCGCTGCGCCTCGGCCAGGTCCGTGAACCGCTCGATCGTGCGCGGCATGAAGAACAGCGGCAGCGCCGCCGGGTTCTCCCACACCCTGCCGCCCTTGCCTTCGAAGACCAGCCGCCAGGGCGGCGGCAGGGCGCGCTCGTGGGCGGTCTCCAGGTAGCGGACGGCGAGGAAGTCGTGCGCCGCCTGGTCGAGCACCGGCAGCGAGTCGCCGATGTTCTGGTAGAAGCGGCGGCGGTGGCCGAGCCACCAGCCGACCATGCGCGCCGCGTCCTCGGGGCGCATCGGGTCGTAGCCGCGCGGATCCCAGAGGCCATAGAGCGCATTGAGGTTCGGCGGCAGGTCGAAGTCCTCGAACGACACCCGGTAGGGCTCGCGGGCCGTCGCCTGCCGCTCCATCAGCCACGCGACGGTGGGCGGCGGCGCCAGGTCCAGGCGCGCCGGCACCGGCGGGTGGTAGCGGACGCCGAGCAGGAAGAGATCGACGGTCACCGCCCCGACCGCCAGCATCGGGAAGCTCGGCCGCAGCCGCGGCACGAGCAGCGCGGCGAGGGCCAGCGCCGCGCCGGCCAGGGTCACGATCCACCAGGCCCGCGGCCAGGACGAGGCAGCGCCTGCCGCACCCGCACCCGCTCCCCCCGTCGGCGGCGGCGCCAGCGCCAGGCCGACCCCGGCGGCCAGGATCAGCGCCGCGGCCACGGCGCGCGGCACCCGTGCGCCCGCCACCCGTTCGACCGCCAGGCCGGCGGCGAGCGCCACCGCCAGGACCCAGAGCTCGCGCAGCCGCCCGTGCGCGCCCGGGCCGATGACCGGCAGGCGCAGCATCAGGTCGAAGAGCGGCGGCAGGCGCAGCGCGACGAGCAGCGCCGCCGTCCCTCCCAGCATCACCAGCAGCGGGCGCCCGCGCAACGCCAGCGCGCCGGCCAGCGCCAGCGCCAGCGCCAGCAGCCCGGCGTACTCGCTGCAGATCTCGTTGAAGCTCCACTTCAAGCTGTAGTTGCCGTCGGGCGGGCTGCCCATGGCGAGCGGCGCCACGACCGGCAGCAGGAAGCGCGGCTCGAAAGGCGGCGGCTGGAAGTTCTCCGGCGACCGCTCCAATGCCTTCCCGCGCACGCTCCGCGGGAT
>DATNKH010000150.1:0-5288 GCA_035603475.1 Thermoanaerobaculia bacterium | reverse complement strand
TTCCACCCACAAAGACGTTTGCCGCTGCCGCTTGCGCTTGCCCATCGCCATGCCGGGAGCTCCTTCTTGACCTACCCCCAATTCTACCGGGCAAGGGTCGCGACATCAATGGAATCAGGCACTTTCACCACGGGCTGCTAGGCCCGTGCCAAGGCCGCCGGCGTCACCGTCGGCACCTACCTCCGGCACCTGGTGTGCGGCCAGCCGCCGACCGCGCGCTGGCCGCTGGCGCGCGCGGCGATCGTCCAGCTCGCCAGGGTCGGCAACAACCTCAACCAGCTGGTCAAGCTCGCCCACTCGGGCGCCCCGCTGTCGCTCGAGCTCTACGCCGTCGTGCAGCAGGTCCTGGCCGAGGTCCGCCGCGTCCGCCGAGCCCTCCAGGTGGAGCCACGCGGGTGACCACCTTCAAAGGCGGCCGCAGGTCCTCGACCGGACACAGGACCGGGCTCGGCCGCAGCTTCGGCGGTCTCGTCCGCTACCTCCAGCGGGGACCGCGCGACCACCCCAACCCCGCCCGCGTCGCCTGGTCCAGCACCCGCAACCTCGACACCGAAGATCCCGCCGAGGCGGCCCAGCTGATGCGCTACGCGGCCAGCGAGAACCCGCGGGTCAGGGAGCCCGTCTACCACTTCGGTCTCAGCCTGGCCGAAGGCGAGCACCTCACCCGCGAGCAGTGGGAGGACGCCGCCGGCCGGGTCCTCGCCGCCATGGGCCTCGCCGACCACCAGGCGGTCCTCATCGCCCACCGCGACACCGAGAAGGAGCACGTCCACATCGTCGTCAACCGCATCGGCGACGACGGCCTCGCCTGGCGCCCCTTCCGCGACATGACGAAGGCCCACGAAGCCATCCCCGGCATCGAGATCGACTACGACCTGAGCCGCACCGGCCGCGAGCAGGCGCCCCCCGACCTCGGCGCCGGCGCCTTCCGCGAGACGATGCGCACCGGCGTCCAGCTCCTGGCCGACCGCGTCCGCGAGCAGGCCGGCCCCGTCTTCGCCCGGGCCACCGACTGGGTGGAGCTCGAAGCCGGCCTCGCCGAGCTCGGCTTCCGGCTCGAAGCTGCCGAGCGCGGCTCCGGCCTGGTCGTCACCGACGGCAGCCGCCACGTCTCGCTCTCCAAGGTCGACCGCAACCTGAGCGGCCCGAAGCTCGCCGCCCGCTTCGGCGAGACCTTCCGCGACCATCGCGAGCGCCACCCCGAGCCGCCGCAGGTCCAGCGCCAGGCCGGCAACCGCGAGCTGCCGCCCCTCGCCGGCGCGACGCCGGACGAGCGCGCCGCGGCGCTGGTCGACCGCGTGACCGCGACCCGCGCGACCTTCACCCAGGCCGACGTCCAGCGCGCCGCCTTCCACGAGCGCGACAGCCGCGCGATCGCGAGCCTGGCCCTCGACCGCGACGACACCGTGATCGTCGGCAAGGATGCCCGCGGCGTGATCCGCTACGCCTCGGCCGACTACCTGCGCGACGAGGCGCGTCTCTTCCACGCCGCCGGCGAGCTCGCCACCCGCCACGAGCTCCGTCTCGATCCGGAGAACGTCCAGCGCACCCTCGACCGCGCGCCCCATCTCTCCGAGGAGCAGCGGGGCGCCGTCCTCGCCGCCACCACCCGCGACGACCTCGCCCTCATCGTCGGCCGCGCCGGCGCCGGCAAGACCACCGCCGCGGCAACCATCGCCGAGGCCTACCGCGACGCCGGCTACGACGTCGTCGGCGCCGCCCTCGCCGGCAAGGCCGCCGACACCCTGCAGCAGGAGGCCGGCATCCACTCCCGCACCCTCCACAGCTGGGAGTACTCCTGGGGCCGCGGCGAGGAGACCCTCGACCGCCGCGTCGTCTTGGTCATCGACGAGGCCGGCATGGTCGACGCCCGCCAGCTCTCGCGCGTCCTCGACCACGCCGCCACCCACGACGCCAAGGTCATCCTGCTCGGCGATCCCGACCAGCTCAAGCCGATCGGTCCCGGCGACGCCTACCGCGGGCTCCTGGAGCAGCACGTCCCGGCCCGCCTCGAGACCATCCGCCGCCAGGCCGAGCCGTGGCAGCGCGAGGCCTCCGAGCACCTCGCCGGCGGCCGAGTCGCGCCGGCCCTCGACGCCTACCAGCAAGCCGGCCGCCTGCACGTCGCCGACACCCGCGACGCCGCCCGCGCCGAGCTGCTCGAGCAGTACGCGGCCGATCGCGCCGCCGACCCCGCGCGCGGCCAGCTCGTCCTCACCTACCGCAACGACGACGTCGCCCGCCTCAACACCGGCATCCGCGACCAGCGCCTGGTCGCCGGCGAGCTCCGCGGCAACGTCACCGTCGCCGGCGCCGACTACGCCGCCGGCGATCGTCTGGTCTTCCTCAAGAACGACCACCAGGGCCGCGAGGTGAGCAACCTCGGCCGCGCCAAGGGCCAGGCCATCGGCGTCAAGAACGGCACCCTCGCGACCCTCGAGCGAGTCAAGCCCGACCGCTTCGTCGCTCGCCTCGACGACGGCCGCAGGGTGGCCTTTGACCCGCGCCAGTACGACCGCATCGCCCACGGCTACGCGGTCACCATCCACAAGAGCCAGGGCGCGACGGTCGACCGCACCTACGTCCTCGCCGACCCGCTGATGAACCGCAATGCCTCCTACGTGGCCCTCACCCGCCACCGCGAGGGCGTCCAGGTCTACACCGATCGGCAGACCTTCGCCGACCGCGACCAGCTCGACCGCTCCCTGTCCCGAGCCCCCTCCAAGGACCTCGCCCGCGACTACGCCGCCGCCGCGATCGAGCGCCACGCCGCCCGCCTCGCGCCGCTCGCGGACCAGGTCCGCAGCCTCCGCGGCCAGTCGCAGGAGATCGCCAGCGTCGCGGCGACCATCCAGGATGTCAGCACCACGGCGAGCCAGCTCAGCGACGCTCGTGCGGCCCTGGCCAGGGCAGCGGCGCGCGTCTACGCCAATCCGTCCCAGGCGCTCGAGCGGCTGGCTGCCGACCCACGGGCGCCTGAACGACTCTGGGTCGGACAGGCCGCCGCCTACGGCCAGCTGAACGGCCGCGCGCCAACCCGCTTCCGCCAGCCCGACCTTGCCCACCAGGCGGCCACCGCCTCTGTGCCCGCCCTCCGAAACGCCCTAGACGACTTTCATCAGGCGGGGCGCGCCGCCGCCCGGGCGCAGGCCCTTGCAAGCACGATAACCGAGAGCCTGCCCAAGCTAAGGGAGCAGTTGGTCCACCTCAGCCGGGCCATCCAGCGAGTGGAGCAAGCAATGAAGGGACCCGAGAAGGCGATCGAAGCCATCGTCCGCGAGGTGGGTCTGCAAGCCGCCAGGCTGGCCCCGCGCCTCGCATCTACCTGTCGAACTCGCCATCCGAGCGGTCGAGAGAGTCCTGGACATGGGCCTTGGACTGGGCCGATGATGCGAACGCGAAAAGAGGCTCCGCGCAGACCTTGGTTGAAGTCAGCTTATCTGATAAGCTAAAATCCAGTAGCAGCCGATGCGAGGGTGAATCGCCATGAACATACCGCAGCTGCGTAAGGATCTTATTCGCTCGAAGGCTATTGAGATTATCGAGAGCCAGCCCGCTGGAATTCGGTACTCACAGCTTGTAAAGCAGATCCACGTAGCCTTGCCTAATATCCCACTCAACATGATTCACGGGAACGTCTGGAATCTTGAGACGAAAGTCCCAGACCGGGTGGCCAAGCCTGCGCGTGGCGTCTATCTCGCTGCTAGATACGTAGAGGTCAGAGCCGCCGAGCCAGAACCATCCACGCCGACGCCAACTCCAGAGGCGGAAGCACAGGAGGAGCACTTTTACCAACCCTTCGCGGAATGGCTTGTAAATGAGCTCGAGGAGTGTACGAAGGCCATCCCATTGGGTGGCAATCGCTTCAGGGACAAGTGGGGAACTCCCGACGTGATCGGCGTCCGTGCCCCGCGTCAAAGTGATATCGTTAAGCCCCCGACTGAAATTGTGTCAGCGGAACTCAAGATCGACCGCGCCAGCCTTATCGTCGCTTTTGGCCAAGCGTGCGCTTATAAGCTCTTCTCCCATCGCTCTTACATCGTAGTGCCATCCGAGTCACAGGAGGAGGACATTGCTCGCCTCGATGTACTGTGTCGCACCTTGGGTGTCGGGCTAATCCTGTTCAACGCTGCGAACCCAGGCTCGCCGGATTTCGAGATCCGCGTGCGTGCGGCGCGTCATGAACCGGACATGTTCTATGTCAACAAGTACATGCGTCTTGTTGAGGACGAACTTTTTGCCTAAGCATTCCCGCCAGCCTCCGAATCCTCGCTTCCACCAGACTCCGGTCTTCGCCATCTGCTTGGGCGCACAGTTGCCGCCTGACAGGTAGGGAGATAGCGCAACCTCGCTCACAGCCGAACCGCACCCGCCGCGACAGGCGCCCCCCTCCGACTTCCACGCGGAGGCGTCAGCAAGGGCGATGCGCTCAGGCTTGGAGCCGCTCACCGACCGCGTGCGCGCGTCCAGCCTTCGGCCAGACCACCGGGGCAGGCCTGGCTCGTCGCGCTCGGGTACCACCTCGAGATTTCCGCTGTGAGACTCGCCAGGCAACCCTGTCCTTGCCTCAATGACCACGTTCAGGCGTCTGTCTGCGGTGGTATTGGAAACATCACAATCTCTCCCTCTGCCGTCAATATCGCCCGTCGGCACTGACATGAATACGACTCATCTGGATGTTCTCTCAAGTACTTCGCAGGCAAGAACAGATCCGGAGTGCGCACGAGCGCTGCCTGAATGCGCTTAGCGGAGGCAATCGCCTTCTTTGTGAAGAATTCGCCACGCTCAGCGAGCGGCACCAACCGGTAGGCGTTACCGAAGAGTACTCCTTTCGCATAGGTCTCGACAGAGTCCCTGCTGAAGTCCTCGTGCAGATTCCTTTCCAGTTGGCTGAATTTATCTACGTTGATGGCCCGACTATCCTTTCCTTCAACCTCACCAAGAAATCTACCTTCTGCGCTCGCAAACACGGCATCGAACTCTGAGTCGCCCTCGGCGAGAGTTGATGCCTCAAAGCCAAAGAGTGACAACGCTTCTAGAACGGCCTGCTCCAAGGGGTGTCCCTGCTCGTAGAGGAGCCGCCGCAACTCTCCAGCACTCACCAGGGCGGTTTCCAGCCGAGCTTTCTTACTGCGAAGAACCGAGATCTCACCCTCAACAGCCCCGATCTCGCTTGCTAATGTCGTCTCTTGCTGCGGATTCCGGCGAAGGCGACCACCTGTTCCGACGAAGGCGACCACTCGTCGGAGCGAAGCGACGGGCGGAGGCTCGTGGTTGGTTGAAGTGGT
>DATNKH010000149.1:0-2669 GCA_035603475.1 Thermoanaerobaculia bacterium | reverse complement strand
CGGGTGTGGAGTGGGAGTACGCTTGCCGGGCTGGAACCAGGACTCGGTTTTGGAGCGGTGACGACGAGAAGGCTTTGGCTGGAGTGGGTTGGTACGAGGACAACTCTCAGAAGCGGATCCATCGCGTCGGAGAGAAACCTGCCAACCCCTGGGGACTCTATGACGTGCACGGCAACGTTTGGGAGTGGACGCTGAGCCCGACGGGCGATCCCCAAGTGCACGCGGGGACTCCGGCCCATGATCCGACAAATGTCGGACTTGGCGAGGCCACCGATTCCTATTGGATCCGTGGAGGCAGTTTTTCTGCTATTCCGAAAGTTTGCAGATCTGGTTTCGGACATCACTGGCTCGCGCTTTCCGAGGACAAAGATCAAGGCTTTCGCGTGGTTCTCCCACCGAGCCCCTGAGCGCCTTCCTTCCCCGATCCCGGGTACTGTCCTCGCCGCTACGCGATCCCGAAGAACCTTGACTTCACCGCCATGGCCAAGCCACGTTCAAGGCGCGCGCTGGAAGAGCGGTTGCCCTATACTTGTTTTTCCGCTTGACAGGGCCCGCACGGACGGGCAGCTCTCGAGTATGCCGCCGATCTCGACCAAGAAGTTAGCGCCGCCGGTGCCGTCCCACGGGATGGTGCGCCTGGAGGAGATCGTCACCTGCCTGCAGAGCCATGGGCGCAAGGTCGAGCCCGAGCTGCTGCGGGCGGTCTTCGACTTCTCCTCGGCGATGCACCGCGACCAGGTGCGGCGCTCCGGCGAGCCCTACCTGATCCACCCGCTCAACGTCGCCTGGCTGCTGGCGGACCTCAAGTTCGACCAGACCTGCGTCGCGGTCGGCCTGCTGCACGACGTGCTCGAGGACACCCTCACCACCCGCGAGGTGGTGGAGCGCGAGTTCGGGCAGGAGATCGCGGAGCTGGTGGATGGCGTGACCAAGATCAGCCGCCACGAGTACGTCCGCCGCGACGAGGCGCAGGCCGAGACCTTCCGCAAGATGATCCTGGCCTCGGCCAAGGACATCCGGGTCATCCTGGTCAAGCTCGCCGACCGCCTGCACAACATGCAGACGCTCGAGCACCTGCCGGCCGAGTCCCGCCGCCGCATCTCGCGCGAGACGCTCGAGATCTACGCGCCGATCGCCCACCGGCTGGGGATGGCGCGCGTCAAGGGCGATCTCGAGGACCTCGCCTTCTTCTATCTCTATCCTCACCAGTTCGCCGAGCTGCACTCGAAGATCGCCGAGAAGCTGAAGCTCGCCGAGGCCTCCATCCAGCGCATCCGCGACCGCCTGGCGCAGACCCTCGAGAGGGCGGAGATCGACGCCGAGATCAGCTTCCGCGTCAAGCGCTACTACTCGATCTACGAGAAGCTTCGCCGCCAGGGCATCGACATCTCGCAGCTGTTCGACTACCTCGCCTTCCGCATCGTCACCGGGGCCCTCAAGGACACCTACGCCGCGCTCGGCGTCGTGCACCAGGGCTGGCGTCCCATCCCGGGCCGCTTCAAGGACTACATCGCGATGCCCAAGCGCAACTTCTACCAGTCGCTGCACACGACGATGGTCGCCGACGAGGGCCAGCCCTTCGAGGTGCAGATCCGCACCCGCGAGATGGACCTGATCGCCGAGGAAGGCATCGCCGCGCACTGGCGCTACAAGGAGGGCAAGGCCGAGCCGCGCCAGAGCGACAGCAACATCCTGTGGCTGCGCCAGCTGCTCGAGTGGCAGCAGGACATCCAGGACCCGCGCACGTTCATGACCGCGCTCAAGGTGGACCTCTACCCGGACGAGGTCTACGTCTTCACCCCGCGCGGCGAGGTGCTGTCGTTCCCGCGCGGCGCCACGCCGCTCGACTTCGCCTACCGCGTGCACACCGATCTCGGCCACCATTGCGCCGGCTCGCGGGTCAACGGCAAGCTGGTGCCGCTGCGCACACCGCTGTCGAACGGCGACATGGTCGAGATCCTGACCAACGCCAACCGCAACCCGAGCCGCGACTGGCTCAACGTCGCTACCACCTCGCGCGCCAAGTCGAAGATCCGGCACTGGCTCAACACTCACCAGACGCAGCGCGCCGCCGAGATCGGGCGCCGCCTGTTCGACAAGGAGCTGCGGAAGTACGGCGTCGCGAGCAAGAAGGTGCTCGACAGCCCGGCGCTGGCCACCTACCTGCGGGACGAGGGGATGTCGAAGCTCGACGACCTTTACAGCCGCATCGGCTTCGGCAAGGTCGAGCCGCGCCAGGCGCTGGCGCGGGTGCTCGGAGACGACTTGCTGGTCGAGCCGGCGCCGAAGCCCGGGCGCATCCGCCAGGCGGTGAGCAAGATCCTGCCCTTCGGGCCGGGGCCGATCACCGTCAAGGGCCACGGCGACATGCTTGCCTACCTGGCGAAGTGCTGCAATCCGCTGCCCGGCGAGGAGATCGTGGGCTACATCACGCGCGGCCGCGGCGTCTCGGTGCACTCGGTGGACTGCCCGAACGTCAAGAACCTGCTCTACAACCCCGAGCGCGAGATCGAGGTGGAGTGGGACCGCGAGCGCAAGAGCCTCTACCAGGTGTCGTTGCTGCTGGAGACCGAGAACCAGCCCGGCATGCTCGCCCGTCTCACCGAGGTGATCACCAAGGCCGACAGCAACATCACCCAGATCGAGGCGGAGACCCACGAGACGGGGCG
>DATNKH010000148.1:0-2261 GCA_035603475.1 Thermoanaerobaculia bacterium | reverse complement strand
GGCCAGCTGGGGTGGTGCTTTGCGTTCGGCCCGAGGATGTCCAGCTCGCCGTGGAGGTCGCGGCAAGTTCCAAGTTACCGATCGCTGCTCGCAGCGGCGGCCACAGCTATGCAGGCTACTCGACGCCGGACCAGGGGTTGGTGGTCGACCTGGCGAAGATGGCCGGGGTCGACGTTCGACCGGACGGCACGGCGGTGGTCGGCGCCGGCACCCGGCTGATCGATCTCTATACCGCCCTGGCCGAGGCGGGCCGTTGCCTGCCGGCTGGGACCTGCCCCACGGTGGGCATTGCTGGACTGACGCTCGGCGGTGGGCTCGGCGTGCTCAACAGGAAGCTCGGCCTCACCTGCGACCGGCTGCTGTCCGCGAAGGTCGTGACCTCGGACGCGATGCTGCGCACGGCTTCGACGGTCTCGGAGCCGGATCTCTTCTGGGCATTGCGCGGCGGCGGGGGTGGCAACCTGGGGATCGTGACCTCTTTCGAGTTCAGCACCGAGCGGGCTCCGGACCTGACGGTGTTCTCGCTGGGCTTCCCCGGCGGTTCGGTCACGTCTGTCCTCGGGGGCTGGCAGGAGTGGATGCAGGCGGCACCGGATGAGCTGTGGTCGAACTGCGTCGTCTCTGCCGGCAGACCTCCCACCTGCCGCGTGGGTGGCTGCTTCATCGGTTCCGCCTCGGCGCTGCAGCCGCTGCTGGAGGAGCTGCTGCGGTTCTCGGACACCCGCCCGGCCCGCCGGTTCCTGCAGGCCATGAGCTGTGCGGACGCCATGCGGTACTTCGCCCATTGTTCGCGGCGCAGCGTCAGTCAATGTCATCTCGAGGGTGAGCCTGGTGGGCTGCTCGCCCGCGAGTCATTCGTCGCTTCGTCGCGGGTCATGGCCAGGCCGATCGCCGATCCCGGCCGTGTCGCCTCCTTGCTGGACCGGCCGGCCGGCCTGGATGCGCTCTTCGATGGGCTCGGCGGAGCTGTCAATCGGGTCGCGGTCGGTGCCACCGCCTTTCCGCACCGCACGGCCATCGCGACGGTGCAGATCTATGCCTCGGCCGACGAAGCGCATCGCCAGCAGGCAGCACGGGCCCAGGCGGAAGTGGCGACCGGTCTTGGCGAGCTGGTCGGCGCCGGCGCCTACGTCAACTACATCGACCCTGGGCTGCCGGACTGGGCAAGGGCCTACTACGGCCCCAACCTCGGCCGGCTGCGAGAGGTTGCTCATCGCTACGACCCTGATGGCGTCTTCTCCTTTCCACAGGGTCTTACCCAGGCCTGAGTACCGCGACCAGGCCGCAGGTCCCTGGCAGGCTCGAGCAGGCTCGAGCAGGCTAGCGGCGTGGCGCCGGGCCGCGGCGCGGGGGGGCGTTCCAGGGGTCCTGGGGCCAGGCGTGGCGTGGGTAGCGGCCTTGCAGCTCCCGGCGCACCTGCGGGTAGGTGTTCTCCCAGAAGCTGCGCAGGTCGGCGGTGACCTGCTGCGGGCGCAGGTTGGGGGCCAGCAGGTGTAGGAGCACCGGCACCCGGCCGGCGGCGATCCGCGGGGTCTCGGCCAGCCCGAAGACCTCCTGGATGCGGGCGGCGAGCACCGGCGGCTTCCCGACTTCGTAGACCAGCCGGATGCGGCTGCCGCTGGGCACGGCGAGGCGCTCGGGGGCCTCGCGGTCGAGCGCCGCCAGCTGGGCGTGGGTGAGCGCGCCGCGGAGCTGCTCGAGCAGGGGAGCGCGGCGCAGCTCGGCGAAGGAGCGCCGGCCGCGTGCCAGCTCCGGCAGCAGGGAGGCGATCGCCTCGTCGTCGAGCCGCGGCAGGGCCAGCTCGGGCATCCAGTCCGCGAGGCAACGGGCGCGGGCGAGGAAAGCGGCGACCTCGGGCTCTTCCAGGGGCAGCGCCGCCGGCAGCCGTACGGCGGCGGCCGCCGCCAGCAGGGCCGCCGCGCTATCGGGGTCGGGAGGCGGCACCTCGCGCTCGTCGAGCAGCAGGTCTTCGTAGCGCGTCCTGCGCCAGGCCGCGACGCGCTCGCGCGCGGGATCGAACGCCATCTCGACGGTGACGCGCAGACGCTCGGCCGGCAGCCATTCCGGCGCCACCTCGGATGCCAGCGTCACCAGGTCCTCGGCCTGCCGGCCGCCTGAACCGGGTGCGATCTCGACGCAGAGGAAGAGCTCGGCGGCGGTGACCGCGCTCTGCTCGGCCAGGCGCACGCCGCGGCCGCCCACCATCAGGGCGCGCGGCTCGTGCGGGGCGCGCCGGCGGGCGAGCCGGTCGGGATAGGCGG
>DATNKH010000147.1:0-10137 GCA_035603475.1 Thermoanaerobaculia bacterium | reverse complement strand
CGCAGGAAGAGGTCGTTCACCGAACCAGGATAGCAGACCGCTCGGCAGCGCCCGCCGCAGGCAGGCGCTTCTCGTATAGTCTCGCCGCCGAGACCGCCGCATGACTGAGCCCGCGCCCCCGCAGACTTCGGATGGGTCCGTCCGGGCCGCCCGCTGGGCGCTCGGCGTGCTCACCCTGATCAACCTGTTCAACTATCTCGACCGTTACGTGCCGGCGGCGCTGGTCGAGAGCCTGCGGCGTTCCGAGCTGCACGTCACCGACACCGAGTCGGGCCTGCTGATGTCCGGCTTCATCGTCGTCTACATGCTGACCTCGCCGCTGTTCGGCGTGCTGGGCGATCGGGGCCGGCGGCCGCGCATCGTCGCCGCCGGCATCGCGCTGTGGAGCCTGGCGACCGGCCTCGCCGGGCTGGCGCGCAGCTTCGCCGCCCTGCTCGTGGCGCGCTCGGCGGTCGGGGTCGGCGAGGCGGCCTACGTGACCATCTCGCCGGCGATGCTGGCCGATTCCTTCCCACGCGGCGAGCGCGGCCGGGTCTTCGCGATCTTCAACGCCGCCACCCCGATCGGCGCCGCCGCCGGCTACATCCTGGGCGGCCTGGTCGCGAGCCATTTCGGCTGGCGAGCGGCGTTCTTCGTCGCCGGCTTCCCGGGGTTGCTGCTGGCGGTGCTGATGTGGCGCCTGCACGACCCGCCGCGCGGCGCCAGCGACGCGCCCGAGGCCGGCGACGGCGGCGACGTCGGCCATGAGCACCCCGCCGGCCTCGCCGCCGTCTACGCCGAGCTGCTGAGGAACCGGCCGTTCGTGCTGATCGTCCTGGGGTATGCCGCCTACACCTTCGCGCTGGGTGCGCTGGCCTACTGGATGCCGGCCTTCCTCGAGCGCGTGCGGGGCGTGCCGTCCAGCCAGGCAACGGTCCAGTTCGGCATCATCGTCGTCGCCACCGGCTTCGCCGGCACCTTCGCCGGCGGCTGGCTCGGCGACATGCTGCTGCGGCGCTGGTCCGAGGCCTACCTCTGGGTGTCGGGCATCGCCACGCTGGCCGCCGCGCCGGTCGCCCTGCTCGCCTTCCAGGCCGCATCGCGGCCGGTCTACATGGCGGCGATCGTCGGCGCGGAGGTGCTGCTCTTCTTCTCGACCGGACCGATCAACTCGGCGCTGGTCAACGTCGTGGCGCCGGCCCACCGCGCCACCGCCATGGCGCTCAACATCCTGGTCATCCATCTGCTCGGCGACGTCCCCTCGCCGCCGCTGATCGGCCGCCTCTCCGACGCGACCTCGCTCGCCAAGGCCTTCCTGGTGCTGCCGGCGATGATGGCGCTGGCGGGAGTGATCTGGATCTACGCCGCCTGGAGCGGCCAGCGCGGCCAGCGCGGCGGGCGCCCCGCCTCCCCTGAACGGCTCCAGCGCTGAGCGGCGCCGCGCCCCTGAACGAGGCCGGGGCCGGGGCTCTGTATACTGCGCTGGCATGCAGCGGTCCCTCGCCATCGACGGTACCTCGCTGACCCTCGAGGGGTTCGGCGACGCGGTGCACGGAGGCGTCGCTTGCGCCTTGGCGCGGACGGCGCGGCAGCGGGTGGAGCAGGGGCGCAGGGTGATCGAGCGGGCGCTGGCCGGCGGTGCGGTGGTGTACGGCGTCAACACCGGCTTCGGCGAGCTGGCGCAGGTGCGGATCGCTCCGGACAAGCTGCTGCAGCTGCAGCGCAACCTGCTGCTGTCGCACGCCGCCGGGGTGGGCGAGCCGCTGCCCGACGTGGCGGTCCGCGGCATGCTGCTGCTCCGCGCCAACACCCTCGCGCGCGGGCATTCGGGGGTGCGGCCGGAGGTGATCGAGGGACTCCTCGCGCTGCTCAACCACGACGTGCTGCCGGTGGTTCCCAGCCGCGGGTCGGTGGGGGCGAGCGGCGACCTCGCGCCGCTCGCTCACCTCGCTCTGCCGCTGCTCGGCCACGGCATCCTGCGCGCCGGCAGCGGCGGCGCGCTGGTCTCCGCCGAGGAGGGCCTGCGGCGGGCGGGGCTGGCGCCGCTCGAGCTGCAGGCGAAGGAAGGGCTGGCGCTGATCAACGGCACCCAGGCAATGACCTCGCTGCTGGCGCTCGCGGCGCTCGAGGCGCGGCGCCTGGTCAAGGTCGCCGACCTCGCCGGCGCGCTCTCTGCCGACGCGTTGCGCGGCACCGACTGCGCCTTCGACCCGCGCATCCACGCCCTGCGCCCCTACCCGGGGCAGCAGGCGAGCGCCGCCAACCTCTGGCGCCTGCTGCAGGGGTCGGCGATCCGCGAGTCCCACCGCGTCGGGGACGTCCGGGTGCAGGACCCGTACTCGGTCCGCTGCATGCCGCAGGTGCATGGCGCGGTGCGCGACCTGCTGAGCGACGTCGAGGCCAAGCTGGCGATCGAGATCAACGCCGTGACCGACAACCCGCTGGTGGTGGAGCTGGGCGAGACCCCGGACGTCGACGGCGCCCTGCTCTCCGGCGGCAACTTCCACGGCGAGCCGATGGCGCTGGCCGCCGACGTGCTGGCGATCGCCCTCGCGGAGCTGGGCGCCATCAGCGAGCGGCGGATCGAGAAGCTCACCAACGCCGCCTTCTCCGGTCTGCCGCCGTTCCTGGTGCGCGGCGCCGGTCTCGATTCGGGCTTCATGATCGCCCACGTCACCGCCGCGGCGCTGGTGAGCGAGAACAAAGGGCTCGCCCACCCGGCGGCGATCGACTCGATCCCGACCTCCGCGGACAAGGAGGACCACGTCTCGATGGGGATGGGCGCCGCGCTCAAGCTCGGCAGGGTGGTCGACAACCTGCGCTGGGTGCTGGCGATCGAGCTCACCGCCGCCGCCCAGGGAATCGACCTGCTGCGGCCGCTCACCTCCAGCCTGCCGCTCGAGGCGCTGCACGCCTCGCTGCGGAAGCGGATCTCCCGCTGGGACGAGGACCGCGAGATGGCGCCCGACCTGGCGGCGGCGGCGGAGTTCCTGCGCGCGGACGTCGATCCTCATCTCCAAGACATGCTCTAGGGTTGCCCATCGGCAGTTGCCGACCCTGAGGTTGAAGGTGGGCGCGGTGCCCCCTTCCCCCCCGGAGGGGTGGCGCGGCTCCGCCTGTCGCCAGTCGCGGCATCCCAGCTGGGAGGAAGGGGGTTGGGGGATGCGGGGGGCGATCCGATAGACGCTGTAAGTTGCGCGACACCCCGGCGCTCCGGAGGCGATGCCGGCCGCACCGGGCAAGGGGGTGTGCTTCTTACTGTAGTAGCTGAACGAATCGCTTCGCGATCAGAACAAATCGCTTCGCGATAGCAACATATCTGCACTCGTCTCCCCGTTCTCTGCCCGTCGGCGCTAAGATCGGCTCTCCATGCTTCGACTCGTGGCCTATGCACCCGACGGCGTCCGGCGCTTTCCCGTGCACCGCGCCGAGATGCTGATCGGCAGCGCGCCCGAGTGCGACCTCTGCCTCCCCTACATCGGCGTGGCGCTGCGCCACGCCCGGTTGCACTTCGAGGGCGACGCCCTGTGCATCGAGGACCTGGGAAGTCGCAAGGGGCTGCTCGTCTCCGGCCGCAAGGTGCGCGAGGCGGCGCTCGAGGTGCTCGACGAGATCCGTATCGGCAACGTGACGCTGCTGCTCGAGGACGTCACGGCACCGCCGGAGCGGGCGCTCGCGGGCGCGCCGGCTCCCCTGGCAGGCAGCGCGCCGGCCGCCCTGGCCGGCGACGCAGCGGGTGCTGCCGGCGCCGGCGGCGCGGGTGGTGCCGCCGGCAGTCCCGACGCAGCCACCGGCCGCCCACAGACCCCGCGCATGTCCTCGGACCGGATGATTGATCACCTGACCCGCATCAGCGAATGGGTGCTCGCCGACACCGACAGCCGGGTGTCCTCGGAGGCCCTGGTCACCGAGGTGTTGGCCGAGTTCGGCGGCGGTGTGCTGTTCCTGCTGCTCGGCGAGATGGACGAGCCCGGGGTCAAGCTAGTGGTGGCGACCGACCCGCTCTGGCTGGGCAGGGGCGACGAGCTGCTCGACCAGGTCCGGTCCCACCGCGATGCGAGCCCACGTGGCCACGGCGCCTCCTTCACCGGTGAGCTGGCAAGCGGCGCTTCATGGATCTGCTACCACACCTTCACCGCTCTCGACCGCATCTACACGCTGATGATCGCGTTGCCCAGGTACACGCCGATCGGTTGGTCGCCGTTCGCCGCGCTGCGTTCGCTCGGACACCTGCTGGTCTTCGGCCTGATTCACCACGTCGGCTGGTACGAGCCCATCCTTCCCGGGCACCCCGTGCAGCAGGACCTGGCACTGGCGCCTGGACTGGTGGTCGGCGAGTCCCCGGCGATGAAGGCGGTCACCGACCAGCTGCGCGTTGCCATCGGCCTGGACAGCCACGTGCTGCTGCGCGGGGAGGCGGGGGTCGGCAAGGAGCTGCTCGCCCGTTCCCTGCACCTGTCGGGGCCCCGGCGCCAGGGGCCGTTCGTGACCGCGGTGTGCGGCGGCGCCCGGCCGCAGCAGATCGAGGCGGACCTCTTCGGGGCCGAGGTGGCGGGCAAGGGGGGCGTGGTGCGGCGCGAGGGCAAGCTCCTGCTGGCGCACGCCGGCACGCTGTTCCTCGACGACGTCCAGGAGTTGCCGCTCGACGTGCAGGCACGGTTGGTGCGTTTCCTGCGCTCGAAGGAGGTCGAGCCGACCGGCAGCGAGCTGGCGACCGCGGTCGACGTGCGCATCATCGCCGGCAGCCGGGTGGCGCTCGAGGACGCGGTCGGACGCGATGCGTTCCGGGTCGATCTCGCCTACCGGCTGTCGCGCTTCGCCATCGAGGTGCCGCCGCTGCGCGAGCGGCGGGAAGACCTGCCGCTGCTCATCCAGTCCTACGTCAACCGCTTCTGCCACGAGACCGGCAAGCGGCTCACCGGCATCACAGTCAAGGCCATGTCGGCGCTGCTGAACTACGACTACCCGGGCAACGTCGCCGAGCTCGAGAACATCATGCGGCACCTGGTCTACCTGTCGCCGACCGGCCGGCCGGTGGACGTGAGCCTGCTGCCGGAGAGAGTGCGGCGCGGCGGCCTGACCGCCACCAGCCGCGTCGACGCGACCTCTGATCTCGATCTCGAGCGGATGGTCGGCGACACCGAGCAGGCGGCGATCCGCGAGGCGTTGCGGCGCAGCCACGGCAACAAGTCGCAGGCCGCCCGGGTGCTCGGCCTGTCGCGCAACGGCCTGGCGATCAAGATGCAGCGCTACGGCCTACGGGGCTGAGCACTCCCTGACGCCAGGTAGTGGGTCAGTCTCCCTCGACCTCCCTTTGGGCGAGGGGTCAAAGTCTATAAGCCCCAGGAGCTTGGGCCCCTCGCCCAAAGGGAGGTCGAGGGAGACTGACCCACTACCCGAAGCCAGGACCCCTCGCAAGTTTTTCATCGTTCGGGAGTTTCATCAGGCAGCGGCCACGGCGGCCGCTTCCGCGTCTGGGCCGCCGCCGTCCGGCCGGCAGCGAACGAATCCACGTCCACAAGAGAGGAGGCGGAGCATGCGCGGAACGACCCGACCTGAGAGGCCGCGGCGGCGCCGGTGGTTGCCGGCCGTGGCGGCCGCCGCCATGGTGCTGGGCATGGGAGTGATCGCGGGGAGCGCACCCGCTCCTCCGGCGCGCCGCGCCGACGCGAGCGGGCTGGGCAAGATCCAGCACATCGTCATCATAATGCAGGAGAACCGCAGCTTCGACAGTTACTTCGGCACCTTCCCGGGCGCCGACGGCATCCCGATGAGCAACGGCGTGCCGACGGTCTGCGTCCCCGACCCGCAGACCGGCCAGTGCGTGGCGCCCTTCCACGACACCAGCGACCTCAACCAGGGCGGCCCTCATGGCGCGGTCGCGGCGACGGACGACATCGACCTGGGCCGGATGGACGGCTTCATCGTGCAGGCCGAGCATGCGAAGCAAGGCTGCCAACCCAACGATCCGGCTTGCGGCGGGCACAGCACGGACGTCATGGGGTATCACGACTTCCACGAGATCCCGAACTACTGGGCCTACGCGCAGAACTTCGTGCTGCAGGACCGCATGTTCGAGCCCAATGCCTCGTGGAGCCTGCCGGAGCACCTGTTCATGGTCTCAGAGTGGTCGGCGAAGTGCACCAGCTCCGATCCGAACAGCTGCCTCAACGCGCTCGACGCTCCCGGGCTGCCTCCCGACTTCAACAACCCCAACCACCACCGGCCGCCGCCGACCTACGCCTGGACCGACCTGACCTGGCCGCTGCACAAGAACAACGTCAGCTGGGCCTACTACGTCTTCTCGGGCACCGAGCCGGACACCGCGGACGCCGACGAGATGGCGACTCCCACGGCGAAGCAGAACGCCGCCACGCCGGGGATCTGGAACCCGCTGCCGTTCTTCACCACGGTGCAGGCGGACAACGAGCTGGGCAACGTCCGGGACCTGGCGGATTTCATCGCCGCCGCCAAGGCCGGCACGCTGCCGGCGGTGTCGTGGGTCTGCCCCAACGGCCGCTTCAGCGAGCACCCGCCGGCGCTGGTGAGCGACGGCCAGAACTACGTCACCAACCTGATCAACGCGGTGATGCAGGGGCCGGACTGGCAGAGCACCGCCATCTTCCTCGCCTGGGACGACTGGGGCGGCTTCTACGACCACGTCGTGCCGCCGGTGGTCGACGAGAACGGCTATGGCCTGCGGGTGCCGGCGATGGTGATCAGCCCCTACGCCAAGGCAGGCCTGATCGATCACCAGACGCTCAGCTTCGACGCCTACGTCAAGTTCATCGAGGACGTCTTCCTCGGCGGCCAGCGCCTCGACCCGGCGACCGACGGCCGCCCCGACCCGCGGCCCACCGTGCGCGAGAACGTGCCCACGCTCGGCGACCTCGCCAACGACTTCGACTTCACCCAGCCGCCGCGGCCGCCGCTGATCCTGCCGGCGGCGGCGATCGGCACCTGCGTCGAGGGCGACGCCTCGCTCTGTCTTGGCAACAACCGCTTCCAGGTGGTGGCGACCTGGCTCACTCCCGCCGGGCTGGCCGGCGGCGGCCACGCGGTCGCGCTGACGGCGGACACCGGATACTTCTGGTTCTTTGCCAACACCAGCGTCGAGGTGATGGTCAAGGTGCTCGACGGCTGCGCGGTGTCCAATGCCTTCTGGGTCTTCGCCGGCGGCCTGACCGACGTCCAGACCACGATCCAGGTGACCGACACCGCCACCGGCGTGATGACGACCTACAGCAACCCGCAGGGCACCCCCTTCGCGCCGATCCAGGACACCAGTGCCTTCGCCACCTGCGCCGCCGGCGGCGCCGGCGGCAAGGCCGCGGCGGCCGCGCTCACCGCGCCGGCCGCAGGGAGGCTCCGCCCGGGGGGTGGCCCCGTCGCGTCCGCCGCAAGGTAGCGGCTTCGTCGCGTCCGCCGCGAGGTAGCGGCTTCGTCGACCGGGCCGCTGCCCTCGGGCGCGAGGTTGAAGTCTGTCTTGCTTTATTGTACGATAGCATACAGATCAGGCGCGAGCGCCATACTTGGCGCGTTTCCGGAGGGTTCCATGCGAGAGAAAGCGTTGCGATGCGGGCTGCGGGCGTTGCGCTCCGGCCGCGAGTGTTGGCGATCTGGCCTCGTGGCGCTCGCGACCGTGCTCCTGCTCGGCGTGGCCGCGCGCCCGTCGGCCGCGGTGACCTGCGCCGTGGATGCCGTGCCGGCGGCGACCCTGCTGCTGCCGTTCTTCGAAGTGGACCTGGCCAATCCGAACGGGCTCACGACGCTGTTCTCGATCAACAACTCGACGGCGAACGCGATACTGGCCCACGCCGTCGTCTGGTCGGATCTGTCGGTCCCAGTGATGAGCTTCGACGTCTATCTCACCGGCTACGACGTCCAGACGATCAACATGCGCGACATCATCGTCTTCGGCAACCTGCCGCAGACCGCCTCACTCGGCCAGCAGGACGAGTCCGGCACCCTCAGCCCGAAGGGCAAGCTCTCGCAGAGCATCAACTTCGCGAGCTGCCAGAACGTGCTGCCGCCGAAGCCGGTGCCCCCGGAGCTTCTCCAGGGTCTGCAGCTCGCCCTGACCGGGAATGCCTCGCCGATGCTGCAGAACCAATGCGCGGCCCAGGACTATGGCGACAACATCGCGCGCGGCTACGTCACCGTCGATACGGTGAGGAATTGCACCTCGAGAGTCCCGGGAGACGACGGCTACTTCGGCGCGCAGAGCACCAACGACGTCACCGACCAGAACGTGCTCTGGGGCAATTGGTACGAGGTCGACGTTCCGCAGAGCTACATCATCGGTTCCACCATGGTGGGGATCGAAGCGGATGCCTCGAACCCGGCCACGTCGACGCCAGGTCGCTACACGTTCTATGGCCGCTACGACGGCTGGAGCGCCGTCGACCACCGGGAGCCGCTCGCCAGCAGCTTCGCCGCGCAGTACTTCAGCACCACTACCGGCGCCGGCCTCTTCGAGGCGGGCACGCGACTGATCGTCTGGCGCGATCCGAAGGGCGCGCAGAAGCCCTTCCCCTGCCCGGCCGCGAAGAACTCCCAGCCGCAGTGGTATCCCCTGGGGATGGAAGGGCTGGTGATCTTCGACGAGGCCGAGAACCCGGCGATCGCGCAGACGGTCCCATACTGTCCGCAGCCGCCGACCTCGCCTTTCATCCCCTTCCCGGCGGCCACCCAGGCGGTGTTCGTCGGCGGCGTGGCGCTGCCGACGCCGTTCCAATTCGGCTGGATGTACGTCAATCTCAACGTCAGCGCGGTGTACAACCCGGCGCCGCCGATCGACACCAGGGCGGCGCAGGCCTACGTGATCTCCGCCCACCTCGCCAATGGGCACGCCGTCGCGGTTGACGCCTACCGCCTCGACAGCTCCTGCAACACGGGCCACTTCGTGCCGTAGGCGGCGGCCGTCCGGCGCCGGCGCTCCGGCGGCCGCTGCGGCGCTTGCCTCTCGACAGGCGGAGCGGCGAGGCCGCGGGGAACGGCCATCGGGGCGTCGGGCGTAGAATACGGTCCATGGGCCCGACCACCTTGCCGTCCACGACCACCGTGCCGGTGAAGGGCGGCCCCGGCGGTTCCGGCGGTTCCGGCGGTTCCAGCCGCCAGGGCGCGGGCGCCGCCGCCGGGCCGCGCACCGTGCGTGCGCCGCGGGGCACCGCGATCTCCTGCCGCGGCTGGCAGCAGGAGGCGGCGCTGCGGATGCTGATGAACAATCTCGATCCGGAGGTGGCCGAGCGGCCCGAGGAGCTGGTGGTCTACGGCGGCTCGGGGCGCGCGGCGCGCAACTGGGAGTGCTTCGAGGCGATCGTCGCGACCTTGCGCCGCCTGGGCGACGAGGAGACGCTGCTGGTGCAGTCGGGCAAGCCGGTGGCGGTGTTCCGCAGCCATGCCGAGGCGCCGCGGGTGCTGATCGCCAACTCCCTGCTGGTGCCGCACTGGGCGACCGCGGACGAGTTCCGCCGCCTCGAGGGGCTGGGCCTCACGATGTACGGGCAGATGACCGCCGGCTCGTGGATCTACATCGGCACCCAGGGCATCCTCCAGGGCACCTACGAGACGCTCGCCGAGTGCGCGCGCCAGCACTTCGGGGGTACCCTGGCCGGCCGCCTGGCGGTCACCGCCGGCCTCGGCGGCATGGGCGGCGCACAGCCGCTGGCGGTGACCATGAACGAGGGCGTGTGCCTGGTCGCCGAGGTCGACCGCAGCCGCATCGAGCGCCGCCTCGCCACCCGCTATCTCGATGAGCTCGCGCCGGACGTCGACGCCGCGATCGCCCGCGCCCTGGCGGCGCGCGACCGCCGCGAGGCGGTGTCGATCGCCGTCGAGGCCAACGCCGTGGACCTGCTCGAGCGCCTCGCCGCGCTCGGCGCCGGCGGCCCAGCGCGCGCGGCCGGCGCCGGCGCGGTGCCCGACGTCCTGACCGATCAGACCTCGGCTCACGACGCCCTGCACGGCTACGTGCCGCGGGGCCTGCTCTTCCACGAGGCCCTGGCGCTGCGGCGCTCCGACCCGGCCGCCTACGTGGCGCGCGCCATGGAGTCGATGGCCGCGCACGTGCGGGCGATGCTGGCGCTCAAGGAGCGCGGCGCCGTCACCTTCGACTATGGCAACAACCTCCGCGGCCAGGCCCTGGCGGCGGGGGAG
>DATNKH010000146.1:0-4603 GCA_035603475.1 Thermoanaerobaculia bacterium | reverse complement strand
GGTTCCTCATCATGGAGCACGAGGGATTTGGCTTGGCTGTTATGACAAAGGATTGGAGTCATCCCCCTGAGGGGGCGGTTGAGCTACTATCCGCGTTAGCGGCCGCTGGCCTATCTCCGCAAAGGGCCGACGCTCCAATTGAAGAGGGTACGTTCGATCTCTATGTGGGATTGGCGCCTCCCTAGCCCCGAGCAAAGAGCAACGAGCTATTCCATCATCGTCACGCAGCAATGGCGCTTCCGGCCGCCTTCAACAGGTCCGCCATCGACCAGGGCTTCCGCGTAATCCCGGCCGCCATCGCCGGCGTCATTCGGATGCTCTTGTGCATCCGGCACGTCTTGAAGGGACTGGCGCTTGACGAAGGCGTCGTGCCCGGAAAGATCAGACACTACCCGTCGGTCCAGCCTGGTGCCGAGGTGCCGTCGAGGCTGGCCATACCCCCGCCGAACGCATCCCCCAGCTCACCGCCGCCTTCGGCTGCCGGAAGCCGAGCGGGTGGTGCCGGATGGAGCGGATGGAGTCGAGGTGCCGCCGCAGAGAAGCGAGAGTTCCTCGGCCACCACTCATCTCATCGCACGGCGAACGGGTGCCGCAGGAAGGCGCGCAGCTCGCCGACGACCTCCTCCCAGCCGATCCCTTCGACCATCCTTCCCTCCCCGAGCGCCGCCGGCAGCACCCAGACCAGGCCGCGCTCGCGCGCCTTCTTGTCGCGCGCCATGCGCACCGCCAGGTCCTGCGGCGCGAGGTCCGGCAGCGGCGGCAGCTCGAGCCGGCCGAGCAGCGCCGCCAGCCGGCGCGCCGCCGCGGCGGCCAGGCCGCGCCGCCGGGCCAGGCGCAGCGCGAACAGCATGCCGTAGGCCACCGCCTCGCCGTGGCGCAGCCCCTCGTAGCCGCAGGCGGATTCGATGGCATGGGCCAGCGTGTGGCCGAAGTTCAACAGCCGCCGGTCGCCGCGCTCGTCGGGATCGCGCTCGACGACGGCGATCTTGGCCGCGGCGGCGGCGGCCGTCACCGGCGCCAGAGCGGCGGCGTCGCCGGCTAGCAGCGGCTCGAGGCCGGCCTCGACCGCTTCGAGCAGCGGCGGGTCGAGCAGCGCCGCCATCTTGATCACCTCGACCAGCCCCGAGCGCAGCTCGGCGCGCGGCAGCGTGGCCAGCAGCGCCGTCTCGCAGACCACCCATTCCGGATGCAGGAACAGCCCGACCGTGTTCTTGCCGCCGGGCAGATCGATCGCGGTCTTGCCGCCGATCGCCGCGTCGACCTGCGCCAGCAGCGTGGTCGGCAGCTGCGCGAAGCCGATGCCGCGCAGGAAGCAGCCGGCGGCGAAGCCGCCGAGATCGCCGACACTGCCGCCGCCGAAAGCCACCAGCCGGCTGTCGCGCTTGCCGCCGGCGAGCAGCATCTCGTTCCACAGCCGCTCGGCGACGGCCAGCGACTTGGCCGCCTCGCCTTCGGGAGCCGGCAGCAGGTGCAGGTGCGCCGCCGCGTCGCGCAGCGGCGCCAGCCGCTCGCCGTGCAGCGCCAGGACCTGCGGCGTGCTGATGACGAACAGCGTCCGGCCGGCGACCCAGCGCGCCAGCTCGGAACGCGCAGCGGAGAGCGCCCCGCTCCCCACCCAGACCGCCGTCTCGCCGCCGGGGTGGCGCAGGCGCAGCCGTGCGACGTCGACCGGCTCAGTCACCGGAGCTGGAACCGGTGTCTCCAGGCGCGATGGCGATCCCCAGCTCGCGCAGCTGCCGCTCGTCGACCGGCGACGGCGCGCTGGTCATCAGGTCGGTGGCCGAGGCGGTCTTCGGGAAGGCGATCACCTCGCGGATCGACGGCGCGCCCGCCAGCACCATCACGATGCGGTCGAGGCCGAGCGCGATACCGCCATGCGGCGGCGCGCCGTAGCGCAGCGCCTCGAGGAAGAAGCCAAACCTCGCCGCCGCCTCGGCCGGGCCGATGCCGAGCAGCTGGAACAGCCTGGACTGCAGCTCGCGGTCGTGCACGCGGATCGAGCCGCCGCCGAGCTCCATGCCGTTGTGCACCACGTCGTAGGCGCGGGCGCGCACCGACCCGGGCTCGGCGTCCAGGCGGTCGATGTCGCGCGGATCCGGGCTGGTGAACGGATGGTGCATGGCGTTCCACCGCCCGGCCTCGGGGTTCCACTCGACGAGCGGGAACTCGGTGACCCAGAGGAAGGCATGCGCGTCGGCCGGGATCAGGCCGTAGCGGCGCGCCACCTCCTGGCGCAGCGCCCCGAGCGCCGCCGCGGTCGTCGCCTGGGGGCCCGCGGCGAGCAGCGCCAGCCCGCCCTCCTCGAGCCCCAGCGCCTCGGCCAGCGCCGCGGTCTCGCCCGGCGACAGCGCGCTCTTGACCTGGAACGTCGTCTCGCCGCCCTTGCGCCGCAGGGTCAGCACGCCGGCGGCGCCGTGGCGGCGGGCGATCTCCGCCCACTCCTCGACCTCCCGGCGGCTCGCCTCCGCGGCGCCGGCCCTGCCCGGCACGGCGAAGCCGCGCACCACCCCGCCGGCCGCCACCGCCTCGCGGAAGCCGCGGAAGCCGCTGTCGCCGAGCAGGCCCGAGAGCTCGAGGATCTCGAGCCCGTAGCGCAGGTCGGGGCGGTCGCTGCCGTAGCGCGCCATCGCCTCGGCCCAGGTGAGGCGCGGGAACGAGGCCGGCGGCTCGATGCCGCCGAGTGGGAAGATGCGCCCGAACAGCCCTTCGATCAGCGCGATCACGTCGTCCTCGCTCGGGAACGACATCTCGACGTCGACCTGGGTGAACTCCGGCTGGCGGTCGGCGCGCAGGTCCTCGTCGCGGAAGCAGCGGGCGATCTGCACGTAGCGCTCGATGCCGGCGACCATCAAGATCTGCTTGAACAGCTGCGGCGACTGCGGCAGGGCGAAGAAGCTCCCGTGATGGACCCGCGACGGCACCAGGTAGTCGCGCGCCCCCTCCGGCGTCGAACGGGTCAGGATCGGCGTCTCGACGTCGACGAAGCCGTGCTGGTGGAAGTAGTTGCGCACCGCCAGCGTCACCCGGTCGCGGAGCTGCAGGTTGGCCAGCAGCTCGGGGCGCCGCAGGTCGAGGTAGCGGAACCGCAACCGGTTCTCCTCGGAGGTCTCGATCTTGCCGTCGAGGGCGAACGGCAGCGGCTCCGAGCGCGCCAGCACGGCGGCCCGCTCGGCGATCACCTCGACGGTGCCGGTCGGGAGGTCCGGATTGACGTTCTCGGGCGCCCGTTCCACGACCTCGCCCACCACCTCGACCACCCACTCCGCGCGCGCCGCGGCGAGGGCCGTCCCCGCCTGCGGCTGCGACTCGGGGCGCACCACCACCTGCACCACGCCGCTGCGGTCGCGGAGATCGAAGAACACCAGGCCGCCATGGTCGCGCCGGCGCTGCACCCAGGCCTGCAGCAGCACCCGCTGCCCGAGGTCGCCGGTGCCTAAGGTACCCGCGCCTCGCCGCTTCATCGCGTTCATCGCCGGCATCGCGTTCATCGCTTTCATCGCGGGCCTGGCCGCTCCGGCGGCTCCCCGGCCTCGCTAACCTCGTTGGCCTCGTTGGCCTCGTTGGCCTCTGGCAGGGTGCGCCGGTACTGCTCCTTGAGCGCCACGTAGCGCGCGCTGGTCTCGACGATGCGCCGCGACTCCTCGGCGGTGAGCGGGCGCACCACCCGCGCCGGGATGCCCAGCGCCAGGTGCCCGGCGGTCACCCGGTGCCCGGGCGTCACCACCGCTCCCGCGCCCACCTGCGCCCCCGCCTCCACCACCGCGCCGTCAAGCACCCGCGCGCCGATGCCGATCAAGGCGCCGTCCTCGACGGTGCAGCCGTGCAGCACCGCCTGGTGGCCGATCACCACGCCGGCGCCGACGACCAGCGGGTGGGTGCGGTGGGCGACGTGGAGCACCGCGCCGTCCTGCACGTTGGTGCGCGGCCCGACGCGGATCCAGTTGACGTCGCCGCGCGCCACGGTGTGGAACCAGAACGAGGCGTCCTCGCCGACCTCGACGTCCCCCACCAGCTGCGCATCGGGAGCCAGGAAGACGCGCGGCCCCAGGGCGGGCCACCGCCCTTCGTATGCGAGCACGGGCATCGGACCGCTACCGTACCGGCAGCACCGAGAGGATGACGCGCTGATAGCCGGCTAGCAGGCGCTCGAACTCGGCGCGCGGGGCCGACGCCATGAAGTCGACGCTGGTCTGGCCCAGGGGCATCTTGAGCACCAGCGTGCTGCGCGCCTCGGCGCCGCTGCCGCTGTCCATACGCACCAGCACCCCGCGCACGCCGCCGATCTCGCGCACCTCGACCAGCGGCGCCGACCAGGTGTCGTCGGCGGCGTCGCTCTTCTTGATGTTGGCCACCACCGCGTCGGGATCGATCAGCGAGACCCCGCTGACGCGCACGTAGATCATGCGCTCGTCCTTCTCCGGCTCGAGCGCGCTGGCCGGCCCCACGAACACGCCCGGCACGCTCTTCGAGAACAGCACCTGCCAGCCGGCGGGGATCTCGATGGTGTACGGGAAAGCCTTGCTGTCGGGGCCCGGAAGCCGCACGCGGTGGGTCGGCCCGGAGGAGTCCGCGGGCGCGGCGGGGCCGGTCCCGCCGGGCGGAG
>DATNKH010000145.1:0-5358 GCA_035603475.1 Thermoanaerobaculia bacterium | reverse complement strand
CTCCGCGAGCCGCCGCGCCACCGCCGCGAGCTCGGGGCCGAGGTCCGGCGCCAGCTCGTCGCAGACCTCGCGGTGCAAGGCCTCGAAGCGCTCCGCCGCGCCGGGGTTGCCGCCGGCCTCGGCGGCGCCGATCCCGGCGATCAGCAGGTCGGTGACCCCGGCCATGGCCGACACCACGACCAGCACGCGCTCCTCGGCGGCCGCGGCGCGCACCTGCCCCGCCACGGCACGCAGGCGCTCGCCGCCGGAGACGGAGGTGCCGCCGAACTTCATCACTCGCATGGCGCGACGGCGCGACGGCGAGCGGGCGGGAGAGCTAGCCTCGGCCACCAGCCACCGCGCTCAGTCGAACTCGAGAGCGGGAGGCGACTGCTCGGCGCCGACCCGGCCGGCGACGATGTCCGCGCGCACGAAGTTCTCGCCGCGCACCGGCGCGCCGGCGAGGCGCCGCAGCAGGGCAAGCTGTCCGACGTGGGTGAAGGCGTCGGCGATCGGTCCCTGGAAGAGCTTCTCGGCCGAGAACGTGGGCGGCGCACCGCCGGCCAGCTCCCCGTCGAGCGCACCGTCGAGCACACCGTCCAGCGCAGCAAGGGCGGCGAAGAAGCGCGCCTTCTCCTGCTCCCAGGGCAGCGATGGCGACGAGCGCCAGGTGGACTTGCCTCGCACCTGCGACGCGGCCCACTCGAGGAGGTCGCCGAGATGGGCGAGGACCTCCGCCGGCGTGCGCGTACCCGGCGCGGCGCGGAAGTCGGCGAATCCCTCGGGGCAACCGCGCAGCGGCTTGCCGCCGCGGTAGGCGAGGGTCGCGACGGCGTGACGGAGCAGCGCGATCTTGGGGTCGGGGGTGGCTGTCGTGCTCAAGCGATGTCTCCTCGTGCTCGGGCTCTGATGGTGGGCGGGAAGCTGCGGCCGGCAGTCGGAAGCGGCGGGCCGAGTCGCAGAGAGGAGCGAAGTGCCCGGCATTCTACTCGAAGGCCCGGCCGATCGTGGGTCAGCTCGCGAGGGTCCATCCCGCCTTCCTCCCTTGGGGCGAGGGGCCGAAGGGAACCGACGTCGGACTTCGAGTGCCTCGCCCCAAGGGAGGAAGGAGAGATGGACCCTCGCGAGGCAACGGACCCACGACCGACCGTGACCCGACAGCCGAGCCCGAACCGGCGCCAGGGCCTACGAGTTGTAGTAAAACGAGAGGAGGGCGGTGGTACTCATCGCCGGCGGCCAGGACGGCGCAGCCGACCTCAGCCTGATGCTGCCCGCGACGGTCCGCGCCTACCTGGACGCCATCGGCGTGCCGCTCTTCGTCTGGTCCGCCGGCAGACCCGGCCGCGCGCTCGAGGCCTGGGGCGAGGCCCAGAACGTCGCGTTGCCCTGGGAGCTGCGCCGCGCCTACGACCGCCTCGAGAGGGAGGTGCTCGCGCAGCAGATCGTCTGGCTGCAGGGACGCCACCTGCCGCAGGCAATCACCCTCGCACCCGGCGTCGGCGCCGGCGCCCGCGGCGTCCAGGGCGGCCCGGCCGACCAGCTAGAACTGGTCGCGAAGCCGCCGGCTGCCGCGACCCCGAGGCGCTGACGACCCCCAGCGCCCCCGAGACCTGCGACGTGGAAGGCTCCGAAGCTTCGGGGACCGAAATGACCGGAGCGCCCGGATCGCCCGGGGCGGATCCTGCGCGAAGCCTCAAGGGCGGCGGGGCTTGAAGTCGCGGCGCAGTGGGTGGCCCTCGGTGTTGAAGATCACCTGGTCGAAGTCGAGGGCCTGGTCGGGAGCGAAGATCAGGTACAGGTACTTGAGCGTCTCGGCCAGGAAGTAGCTCGGCATCAGGTCGCCCTTCTCCTTGGTCACGACGTTCTTCAGGACCGTGTAGCCGGCATCGGTCCGGCAATGGGCGAGCAACCCTTCGAGGAAGGTCCGCCCCATCTCGAGATAGCGCGGGTCGCGGGTGTAATGGCGGAGGTAGTAGGCCGACTCGACGATCTCGGGCCGCAGGGGGTAGCCGGCCTCGACCACCGCCATGGTGCGGTAGTCGACGACCTCCGGCTCGACGCCGTGCAGGTTCCACATCTTGAAGCACGAAGCTTCGAGGCGGCGGGCGCGGCCGAGATCGCCGCCCAGCGCGAGGACCGCCGGGAAGAAGGCATGCAGCGCCCCGAACTCGGTGGCCGTGCGCTTACCGGTGAGCATGTCCACCTGGCCGTACCAGAAGCCGGTGGGGGCGTCGTCGGCCAGGTAGCGGTTGAGCGCGCCGATGCTCTCCCGCCACATCGCGCCGCAGTCCGCGTCGCCGAACAGGCGCCAGCACTTGAGGAGATACTCGTAGTACGAATCGATGCCGCCGCCCACGTGGCTGGCCCGGCTCGTCCACCGGCCGGTCTCGACGTCGATCTCCTCCCCCACCAGGCCGAGCGGCGAGCGCCGCCGGTAGAGCTCGACCACCGCGTGCTTGGCCTGGTCGTAGTACACCTTCTTGCCGGTCGCACGGGCCAGCGTGCCGAATTCGAGCAGCAGCGTGCCGATCTCGGCAGGATTGCTGCGCGGGCCACGGGTCTTGCCGGTCCTCAAGTTGACGAAGGTGTAAGGCATGCCCGTCGGCGACGCGAAGGCCGGCAGCAGCCGCGTCCCGAGATCGTCCGCGAGCCGCAGCAGCCGCGGATCGCCGGTCATCTGCCAGCCCGACAGCAGCCCCCCGAGCATCCGGATGGTGATCTCGAACGTCTTCACCGACAGGTCCAGGTCGAACGCCGCGGCCCCGCCCGTCGCCGGCCGCGCCGCTCCCCCGCCGGCGCTGAGCCGCTCGACGATCAGCGCCCGCGCCTTCGCCGCCTCGTCGTCGAGCCCCATCAGCAGCAAGGTGTCGAGGGCATCCACCGGGGTCATCAGCAGCGGCTCGGCGTACCAGTCACGGGTGGTCCTGCCGACCGGCCTGAGCTCGTCATGGCCCCATGCGTACCGCTCGTACCCGCGCCAGGCATGGAGCATCTCGGCGCGGACGCGAGCAGCGAGCGCCGCGCGGTCGAGCGCCGGCGCCGGCGGCTTGGCCGGCCTCGCGGCCGGCGTCGGAGCACTGGCGGCGCCCGCGGTCCAGGCAGCCGAGACTGCCATCGCGAGAGCCAGCGAGATCATCGCCGCCGGCGAAGCCGGTGGCGAGAGGATGGGCCTACGCTGCATCGCGATGCCTAGGCGACGGGTCAGAGTGAGCTGATCGGACAGTAGACCGCCCGGCGTGGCGAGTCAACCGGCAAGTTGGCCAGGGGCCTCCAGGAGGACAGCCGCAGGCAGGGCGATTGGTGCGACGTTGGTCCTCAGGAACAAGACCGCATTCTCGTCCCTGCCTAAGCCCTCTTCCCCAGAACTCATGAGCTCGATATACTGCATACGCTTTAGCACGTATCATATTGGTTTCAAGCTATGAGTCTAGGTTCGAGGGAGGCTCGCCTTGCGCACCGACCGCTCGCGGATCAATGTGTCTACCCGCTTGCTGCTCGACATCGAGAAGGATCTTCGGCACGCCGACCGATCCGGCATGAAGGCCATGCTGCCATTTCTTTCCAGCGGTATCTATTCGCGCATCGACAGCTACAGCCACATCCGCACCAGCCGTGAGGTCGAAGAGTTCCTCCAGCTGTCGATGATCTACATCGCCGCCCGCCTTCATTTCGACTTCCGCGACGCGAGGGAGACCGACTACAAGGTCAGCACTTCCGTCTACAATCTGGAGCACGACCTCTTTGTCATGAAACCCTCGTACTTTTTCCCGGGGCGCTGCTCTATCCGGCACCCGACCATCCTTCTCACCCGCGGCGCAAACGAGGGGCGGACCGCAGAGGCGACGGATGGCGACCGAGAGGTTGGCGTGAGTGGCCTGGCGCTCGCCTCGGGCGAGGTGCTGCACTGTACCCGGCTCCAGGGCAGTTCCCCGTGCCCCTTCTACATCCCACTCGAGTCTCGCTCCGTGAGCGCGGTGTCGATCCCCTTGACGGTGGATCTCGCGGGCGCCCTCGACCGATTCGGACGCGCGAAGAACCCACGCACCGGTCCCGGACTGCACTGTTGCACCTCTAAGAAGAGCCTTCATCCCTTCCCGGGGCGGAAGAACAGTGCGCCTACCTATGGCGTGCTTAACATCGACTGCAGCACGGGCGAATTAGAGATACAGAAGGCCAAGCTGATCCTCGCCGACCGCGAGATCCGGCACGTCCTTGGCATCATGGTGGACCGGCTGGCCGGGTACCGGGCCGACCGAGCTGCTTACCGCGTACTACGCAACTGCACCGCCCTCTTCCAACTCTCGCAGCACACCCTCCAGGCGCGCCAAGCCTACGTGGCTTTACTGCGCGAGATCTCCGAGGTGTGCGATGGCGCCGAGGTGACGCTGCATCTGCGCGACATGTTCGACGACGATGACCGTGACCGCAGTGTGAAGCTTGTAGCAGGTTCAGGCCCGCGATTCCGCGGTTTTCTCATTGGCGAGCGCTACGGCGACGGCCTAGTCGGCGAGGCGATGTCCGGGACTGGGCAGTTCATGTCGCTCGGTCTCGAAGAGATCAACAGTGCTCTCTCTGGTGATCGCCAATACAGCTACCGGCGGCTGATGCCCGGGACGGCGCTCAATGCCGCCCTGCCAATCCGCTTCCACAAGCGGGTCATCGGCGCCATCAACATCGAATGGGACCGGCGCTTGATCTCGGACATGAGCTCCGAGGAGACGGACCGCTACCTGGACGCAAGGCAGCCAGTGCTCGAGCGCCTGGCCCAGTACTTCGCGCTGATTATCGACTACTTCGACGACCGGGATAACGAGAACCTCCAGCCTCCCGACGCCCTGGTTCGCCAGTCGACCTACGTGCGCCGGTCCACCTCGCGGCGCCGCGTCCTTGCCTACTACGTGGACAGTGCCCTTCGGCGCGTCGACGTCATGGCCCACGAAGCGCAGCGGCGCGAGAGAGACTCATGGGCGCCCCAACTGGAGCTCATCCTACACGACATCATCGATGCCGTCGGATACTTCCTCACTTTCGAGAACAAGCACCGAATTCTTGCCTCGGTCCGCCACCACGACCGCCGCACCGAGAGCAGCCAGCTTGAACTTGTCTATGCGCACGGTTTCAATCCGAAGGATCGCCAAGAGCTCGGCCCTGGCGGCCCGATCCCGATCGGCGCGGGCACTTCGGTCCTCGGCACCTGCGCCGAGCTTGGTGTCGCCGTCTTCGGCCAAGTGGAGGAGAGTCGGTATCTTCGCCCAGATCCGCTCTGCGAGCTCTGCGCGCCGGAGACCGACCGCAGAGTATTGCGCCAGCCAATCCACTACAAGCCCGCGGGCCGCCATCCGGTGTACGAGGTCGGGGTCCCCCTGGTCTTCGGCGGCT
>DATNKH010000144.1:0-4097 GCA_035603475.1 Thermoanaerobaculia bacterium | reverse complement strand
AGGTTCTTGACGACGTGCGGCGTCACCCGGTAGCCGCCGTTGGCCACCACCGCGGTCATCGCCGCCATCTGCAACGGCGTCAGCAGCATCGGCCCCTGCCCGATGGCCACCGAGATGGTCTCGCCGGCGTACCAGGGCTGATGGCGCGTCTTCAGGCTCCAGGCCGCGTCGGGGACCAGCCCCTCCTTCTCGCCCGGGATGTCGATGCCGGTCGGGGCGCCGAGGCCGAAGAGGCGGGCATAGCGGGCGATGCGCTCGATGCCGAGGCGCTGTCCGAGGTGGTAGAAGAAGACGTCGCAGGAGCGCGTCAGCGCCTGCCGCACGTTGACCGAGCCGTGCCCCTCCTTGCGCCAGCAGCGGAAGGAGTGGCCGTAGATGACCGTCGAGCCGCTGCAGCTCAAATGGAAGCTCTCGTCGATCAGGTGCTCGGAGAGGCCGGCGGTGGCCATCACGATCTTGAACGTCGAGCCGGGCGAGTAGGCGTTCTGCATCGCCCGGTTCTGCAACGGGTTGTTCGGCGCGTCGAGCAGCGCCTGCCAATCGTCCTGCTGCAGCCGGTGGGTGAACAGGTTGGAGTTGAACGAGGGGGACGAGACCAGCGCCAGCACCTCGCCGTTGCGCGGGTCCATGACGATGATGGCGCCCACCTTCTCCGGCCCGTCGAGCCAGCTCGCCGCCTCCTGCTGCAGCTCGAGGTCGAGCGACAGGGTGAGGTCCTTGCCAGCCTGCGCCGGCTCCCGGCCGTACTCCCGCAGCAGCTCGCCGCGGCTGTCCACCACCACCACCCGCGAGCCGTCCTTGCCGCGCAGAACCGCGTCGTAGCGCTTCTCGATGCCCTTCTTGCCGGTCACGTCGCCGGGGGCCACCGCGCCGCCGGAGCCCTCGATCTCCTCCGGCGACGCCTCGCCGATGTAGCCGATGACGTGCGCCGTCTGCTCGCGGTGCCGGTAGAGACGCGTCTGCTGCACCTCGACCTCGAACTCGGGGTACTCGAGGGCCTCGACGCCGAAGCGGGCCACCTCGGCCAGGCTGAGGTTCTCCGCCAGCAGCACCGGCTTGAACACCGGCACGACACGGTAGCGCTCCATCAGGTCCTCGAGATCGGCGAGCGGCCGCCCCAGCACCGTGGAGGCGAATTCCAGGCTGCGATCGAGGGCGGTCGCGCGGCTGCGGTCGACCATCAGGTTGTAGCTCGGCAGGTTCTCGACCAGCAACCGGCCGCGGCGGTCGAAGATCAGCCCGCGCGGGGCGATGATCGGCAGCTTGCGCAGCCGGTTGTTCTCGGCCAGCTCGCGGTAGTAGTCGCCCTGGGCGATCTGCACGAACCAGAAGCCGGAGCCGATCAGCACCAGCAGGCCGGTCACCGTCCCGGCGAGCAGGCGCACGCGCCCGACCAGGTCATCGCGATGCTCTCGAACTACCTGCATGATCTCATCCCAAGCGGTCATCCCAGGCGCAGCCGGCCCATGCGTCCGCGCCGGCGCGCCTCGAAAGCCAGGCGGAAGCGCCCGCCGAGCCCGTAGATCACCATGCCGAGAACCCCGCAGGCCGCCGCCTTCGCGGCCGCCTGCTCCAGCATGCCGAGCGGCTCGGGCAGCGACGGGTTGGAGAGCAGCAGGAAGGCGAGAGCGGCGACGAGGACCTGCTGCAACAGCGACGCGAAGCTCACCACCGCGAACACTCCCGTGGCCCGCTGGATCACCAGGCGCTGCGCGAGCCGCGCCATGCCATAGGCTACCGCAGTGTCGGCGAACCCGAAGAGGCCGAATGGACCGCTCGCCAGAGTATCCTGCGCCAGCCCCGCCAGCAAGCCGAAGAGCATCGCCTGCAGCGTGCTGCCGCCGAGCGCCGAGAGCGCCACGATCACCAGGAAGACGTCCACTCGCTCGGGGAAGGTGGGCAGCAGGCGCGTGCCGACGAGATGCAGCAGGACCGCGAAAGCCAGGCTGGCCAGCAGCTTAGCGGCGCGCATTGGGGACCGCCTTCACCAGCTGCTGCGGCAGCGGGGCATGCTCGAGCAGGTAGACCTGGTCGAGGGCGCCGAGATCCACCGCCGGCGCCAGGCGGATCTTGTGGAAGAGCTGGCCGCCCGCCTCGACCGAGACCACCGTGCCGACCGGGATGCCGCGCGGATAGACGCCGTCGATGCCGGCGGTCAGCACGCTGTCGCCGGGCCGCACGTCGACCGACACCGGCACGTACTCGAGCGACAATCCGCCCCCCTCCTGGCCGCTGCCGCGCACCACCCCCTGGCGGCGGGTGCGCAGGATCATGGCCCCGACCGAGGCGGCGCGGTCGGTGATCAGCTGTACCTTGGCGTAGGGACCGGCCACCACCACCACCCGCCCGACCAGGCCGGCCGACGACAGCACCGGCTGGTTGACCACCGCCGGCTGCGAGCCGGTGTAGAGCATCAGCGAGCGCAGCCAGGAGGCGTAATCGGCATAGACGACGTCGACGGCGCGGATCTCGCCGAGCAGCGGCGCGCTGTAACGGACGGCGTCTCCCAGCCGGGCCAGCTCCTGCTCGACGTCGCCCAGGCGCAGCAGGCGCAGCCGCAGCTCCTCGACGTCGCGGCGCAGCCGGCGGTTCTCGTCGAGCAGCTGGCCCTGCAGCTCGACCTTGTGGCCGGCCGCGACAGCGCCGCCCGAAGCGGCCGTCACCAGGCGCGCCATCGGGCCCAGGACGCGCATGCCGATCATCTCGGCGTAGGTGCGCGACCGGGTGCTGCGGGCGCCCTCGATCGCCACCAGCACCAGCTGCCCCAGCAGCAGGACGGTCAGCAGGTAGCCGGTGCGGCGCTCGTCCACGGTCCCGCGCAGGCCTAACGGATCGAGACTTTGCGCAGCAGGTCGATGTCCGACAGCACGCGGCCGGTGCCGAGCACCACCGAGGCCAGCGGGTCCTCGGCCAGCACCACCGGCAGGCCGGTCTCGTCGCGCAGCCGCTGGTCGAGGTTGCGCAGCAGCGCGCCGCCGCCCGACAGCACGATGCCCTTGTCCATGATGTCGGCCGACAGCTCGGGCGGCGTGCGCTCGAGCGCCATGCGCACGGCCTCGACGATGGTGGCGACCGTCTCCGCCAGCGCCTCGCGGATCTCCTCGTCCGAGATCGACAGCGACTTCGGCACGCCCTCGACGAGGTCGCGCCCCTTGATGTCGAGCCTGATCTCGTCCTTGAGCGGATAGGCGGAGCCGAGCTCGATCTTGATGATCTCGGCGGTGCGCTCGCCGATCAGCAAATTGTACTTGCGCTTCAAGTACTGGATGATGGCGACGTCCATCTCGTTGCCGGCGATGCGCACCGAGCGGCTGTAGACCGTGCCGGCGAGCGAGATCACGGCGACGTCGGTGGTGCCGCCGCCGATGTCGACGATCATGTTGCCTGACGGCTCGGTGATCGGCAGCCCGGCGCCGATCGCCGCCATCATCGCCTGCTCGACCAGGAACACCTCGGAAGCCCCGGCGCGCATCGCCGAGTCGCGCACCGCGCGCTTCTCCACCTGGGTGATCTCCGAGGGCACGCCGATGACGATCCGCGGATGGACGTACATCTTGCGGCCATGGGCCTTCTTGATGAAGTACTCCAGCATCCGCTCGGTGACCTCGAAGTCGGCGATGACGCCGTCCTTCATCGGGCGGATCGATTCGATGTTGCCGGGGGTGCGACCGAGCATCTCCTTGGCCTCGATGCCGACGGCCTCGATGCGGTTGGTGAGCTTGTTGATGACGACGATCGACGGCTCGCGCACCACGATGCCCTGGTTGCTGACGTAGACCAGGGTGTTCGCCGTGCCGAGGTCGATGGCGAGGTCCTTCGAGAAGTAGCGCAACAAGGACGCGAAGGGCATCAGCCTGTGTGTTTCCTCTAGTTAGCTCCGCGCCTGGAGGGCGGCGAAGTGCGGCCGGCGGGCGGCGGCTGGTTACCGGTGGCCCGCATGGCGCGGGACGCCTGGATGACGATCGATGCGTGTCGAACCGGTCACTGGGTTAGTGGGACGTGGGGACTGACTGACTAACTAGGGACTCTCCACCAGCACGCGGCGGCGGCGCATGGTCTCGGTGCCCCACCGGTCGCGCGCCCGGATCTCGATGTAG
>DATNKH010000143.1:0-2923 GCA_035603475.1 Thermoanaerobaculia bacterium | reverse complement strand
TCGCCGTATTTCATCAACAATCAGCAGAATCAGACCGCCGAGCTGGAGAAGCCGGTGATCCTGTTGGTCGACAAGAAGATCTCCAACATTCGCGAGCTGCTGCCGCTGCTCGAGGGCGTCGCCAAGTCCGGCCGCCCGCTGCTGGTGATCTCCGAGGACATCGAGGGTGAGGCGCTGGCGACGCTGGTCGTCAACAACATCCGCGGCATTCTCAAGGTGGCCGGTGTCAAGGCGCCGGGCTTCGGCGACCGCCGCAAGGCCATGCTGCAGGACATCGCCACTCTCACCGGCGGCACCGTCATCTCCGATGAGGTCGGCCTGTCGCTCGAGAAGGCGACACTGAACGATCTGGGCGAGGCGAAGAAGATCGTCGTGGAAAAGGAAAACACCACGCTCATCGACGGCGCCGGCAAGCCCTCCGACATCAAGGCGCGCATCGAGTCGATCCGCCGGCAGATCGAGGAGGCGACTTCCGATTACGACAAGGAGAAGCTGCAGGAGCGCGTGGCGAAGCTCTCCGGCGGAGTCGCGGTAGTCAAGGTCGGCGCGGCCACCGAGATCGAGATGAAGGAGAAGAAGGCCCGCGTCGAGGACGCGCTGCACGCGACGCGCGCAGCCGTGGAAGAGGGTGTGGTGCCCGGCGGCGGTGTGGCGCTGATCCGTGTGCAGAAAGCACTCGACAAGCTCGAGGCGTTCAATGAGGACCAGGCGGTCGGTATCCGCATTCTCTCCCGCTCGATCGAGGAGCCGCTGCGTCAGATCGTCGACAACGCCGGTGAGGACGCCGCGGTGATTCTCAACCGCGTGAAGGAAGGCAAGGGCTCTTTCGGCTACAACGCGGCCACGGGCGAGTTCGGCGACATGCTGGAAGAGGGCATCCTCGACCCGACCAAGGTGACGCGCCTCGCGCTGCAGAACGCCGCCTCCGTGGCGGGCCTGCTGCTCACGACCGAGGTTATGGTGGCCGAGGCCCCGAAGGACGAGGACCACAGCCATGCGGGCCCGCCGGGCGGCGGCGGCATGGGCGGAATGGACATGTGAGACCCTCTCTAAAGAGGTATCGATTCCCTGAACAACAGCCGATACGCTTTACATAAGAGTTAAGGGTTCGCGTCGGGCTCTCAGCCCGACGCCACCCCCAAAGACGCGGAACAAGACCCCCTATTCCGCGCATTCCTCCCAGGCCCCACCTAGTGGGGCCTGTTTTTTTGTGTGCGCTGCGCGCGCCTGGACGGCGCCTCGGTCAGGACTGCGCGGCGTGTCTCAGTGCGGCTACTTCCCCCCAGCCTCGCCTAAGGTTTATCGTCCTGCCAAGGAGGCCGACCATGGCTACTGTTCGTTACCGAGCCCTCCGGGGCGCCGCGTGCCTTGCGGTCCTGTCTATCGCTGCGTGCGCGCGGGAAGGCCAGGACGAGATGAGCTGGGCGCGGGCGGCGCTCGAGCGCAACGACCGCATCGAAGTCGTGTCCGCCGACCCGCAGAGCCGTACCTTTACCGTGCGGGTGAAGGACACGGGCGAGTTGCGCATGGTGCCCGCCGACCAGGTCATCGCCGGCCCATCGCTCCCCGCGACGGCAGCGGCGGCGGCGACAACGGCCGGCACGGCTGCGCCAGCCGCATCGGCGCCGGTCACTGCCGAGGACCGCCCGGTCGCCAGCGCCGGCGAAGCTGCCGCCCCGGGAGACTCCAACGTGCAGTCCGCACCGCCTGCGGCGCCCGCTCAGGCCGAGACGCCGGGGGGCGGACGAGTGTTGAAGGAAGGGCCGGGCTACACCATCAAGGCTGCCTCCACCGCAGCGCCCGCTGCGGGCGGGCGGGTGCGCGATAGCGTCGTCACCAGCGCCGCAGTCGAGCGGCGCCACGAGCCGATCGTGTGCCAGGGCTCACGGCTGCTGCACATCGACAACCGCAACCTCGAGTTCGACGGCGACGCGGTGAGCGCGCAGGACGGCTGCGAGATTCACATCACCAACAGCCACATCAGTGCCACCGGGGTCGGGGTCACGGCCCGCGCCGCCAACGTCCACATCGACAACAGCCTGATCGAGGGCGATACGGCCTCGATCGATGCCTCGGATGGCGCGCAGGTGTATGCCGCATCCTCGCGCTTCAGGGGCCTGAGTCGCCGGCTCGACACCGCGGCGTTCCACGATCTCGGGGGCAACATCTGGAACTGACCCGGGGGGTCGGAGTCAGCACGGAGCTGGCCGGTCTGGTTGCAGGCTCGCTCGAGGCACTCAACGCCAACGACGCCGCGCGAACCGCGCTCGGCAATGCGCCGGCCGCCATTCGCGACTCGATCCAGGCGGTATTCGCCGCCAGCGACTTCGTGGCGCAATCCTGCGCGCGCGATGTGCAGTGCTTCGCCAGCCTCGTCAGCGGCGGCGACCTGCAGCGGCGCCTGGCAGCGACGGACTTTGCAGCGCGCGCCCCACCCCTGCCCCCGGACCCGGCGACACCGGAGGCGCATTTCCAGGGCGAGCTGCGCCGCTGGCGGCGGCGCGAGCTCACCCGCATTGCCTGGCGGGATCTCGCCGGCTGGGCGGATCTCGGCGAGACGCTGGCCGATCTCACCGCCTTTGCGGATACGGCGATCGCCGCGGCGTTGGCTCACGCCCGCCGCGCACTCGTGGCCCGCTACGGCGAACCGCGCTCAGCGGGGGGCGAGGTTCAGCCCCTGGTCGTCATCGGCATGGGCAAGCTCGGCGGCGGCGAGCTGAATTTCTCATCCGACGTCGATCTGGTGCTGCTGTTTCCCGAGCACGGTGAAACCGACGCCCCGCGCAGCGTTGCCAACGAGGAGTTTTTCACGCGCCTGGGACAGGCGCTGGTGCGGCTGCTGGAGACCCCGACCGCGGAGGGCTTCGTGCTGCGCGTTGATCTGCGTTTGCGGCCTTTCGGGGACTCCGGTCCGCTGGTGGCG
>DATNKH010000142.1:0-6767 GCA_035603475.1 Thermoanaerobaculia bacterium | reverse complement strand
CCGCCGGTGACGGCGGCGTTCAGACCATTGCGGCCTCGCGGACATCGCGGACCATGCGGACCGCGGCCGCCCTGCGAGCCGCCGCGCCTCCTCGCCGTGCTCGCGGTGCTCGCCGCGGCCCTGGTCTCCTGGGGTCACGTGGGGAGCCCCAACGTCTTCTTCGAGGGCGCCGCCGGACCTTACCCGGTGTACATCGTGGTGCGCCCGCCGGCGGTGATCCCCGGCGAGGCCGAGATCGCGGTGCGCGTGCGGGCGCCGCTGCCGGCCCGGCCGTGGTCGTCACCGTCTCGATCACTCCGCGTCACCGCGCAGCCGGTGCAGTGGGATGCCGGCCCCGAGGGAGCGCCGCCGGCCGACGTGGCGCAGCCGGTGCGCGGCCAGCCGGGGCTGTTCACCACCCGCCTCTGGCTGATGACGGCCAACTCCTACGACATCCGGGTCGCCGTCTCCGGACCCGCCGGGCGCGGCACGGTCGCGGTGCCGGTCTCGACCACGGCCAGCCGCCGTCTCGAGATGCGCAGCGGCATGGCCGTCGCGATGCTGGCGTTGGCGGCGCTGCTCTTCGCCGGCCTGCTGTCGCTGGTCGGCGCCGGCGTGCGCGAGAGCGTGCTCTCCCCGGGAGACCTGCCGCGGGCGCGCGATCGTCGCCGCGCGCGCGTCGCGATGGCGGCGACGGCCGCCGTGCTCGCGGTGCTCCTCGCGGCCGGCAGGAGCTGGTGGGACCGGATCGACGCCGCCTACCGCCAGCGCCTCTTCAAGCCCTACCACGTCGTCACCCGGCTGGAGCCCGACGGTCCGCAGCGGGTGTTGCGGCTGATCGTCGCCGACCCGCGCTGGGGCGGCCCGGACTGGACGCCGCTGGTGCCCGACCACGGCAAGCTCGTGCACCTCTTCCTCATCCGGACGCCCGGCCTCGACGCCTTCGCTCATCTCCACCCTCGGCCCGCGGCGGAAGGGGAGGCCACTTCGGCCGCCGGCGCCTTCCGCACCGCTCTGCCGCGGCTGCCGGCCGGCGTCTACCGGCTCTACGCCGACATCACCGAGGAGAGCGGCTTCGCCGAGACGCTGACCGCCGCCGTCACGCTGCCGGCACCACCGCAGCCGCCGGCGCCCTTCGACCCGCAGCGGCCCAGCCTGCCGCCCGATCCCGACGACTCGGTCCGCGTGGCGGCGCCCCTGGCCTGGCGCCCGCCCAGCGAGGCGACCGTCAGCCCGCTCGACGGCGGCCTGACCATGACCTGGCTGCGGCGGGTCGCGCCGCGCCTCATCGCCGGCCGCGACGCCTCGCTCCACTTCGCGGTGCGCACGCCGGACGGCCGGCCGGTGCCGCTCGAGCTCTACATGGGCATGCTCGGCCACGCCGTGATCTGCCGCGAAGACGGCCGCGTCTTCGTCCACCTCCATCCCCAGGGCACCGTGTCCATGACCGCCCAGGCCCTGCTCACCGGGCGCGCCGGGCTGACGCCCATGACGGCGACGCCGATGGCAATGGAGATGCAGGCGGCCGGCGACGACCGCGGCGAGGTGTCCTTCCCCTACGAGTTCCCCGAGCCCGGCCGCTACCGCATCTGGGTCCAGGTCAAGAGCGCCGGCCAGATCCTCACCGGCGTCTTCGACGTCGAGGTCGCCCGCTCCGGTTGAGCGGCCCAAGCCGACCTTGGCGCTCGCCACCGGACCGTTGGGCGCCAGCCACGTGCGCAGACCCACATCCGGCGGGACGGCTGACGGCCGGGCAAACGCTGCCACACGCGAACCTCGATCAACAGCAAGGCGGGGATCCGGGAGGGGCGCAGTCGATCGGGCAGGAGCAGCAGTCCTCGTTATTGTTGCAGACACCGTCGCCGCACGAGCCACATGTACGTGTCAATGGGAGCGGGTTGAAGTCGAAGAAGTCGTGGGGGACGAGATCGAAGCCCATCCAACGCACCAGCCTGATCCCATAGGCCGGGTTGGTGTGCCCAGGCCAATTCGGGCTGTCTTCGGCGCTCGGCATGTGATGTGCGGACGACTCGTACCAGACGATCACGTCCGCGTTCGTGACGGTCTCGAGCTGCGGGTTGGCAAATAGATAGTCGTCGGGGTACCAGATCGGGCCCAAGGCCGGGGCGCCAATATCCGGGTCGCTCGAGTTGACTTTCGTCACGAAGAAATCATGCTGCGCGAACTGCTCCGTCCAGGGAGTGGGCCAGGCAGGCGAGTTGTTGGAATGGCGGGAGCTGCCTTGGACGAGCGGCACGAGGTCATAGCCCATCCGATGATGGAATGCGTTCGTCGACGTGCCCTCGAAGCGCAGGGTCGTGAACGCCTGCGGAGCGAAGTCGAAAGCGCCCTCCTGCTGCACGGGCAGCACCGAATCGCTCGCCAAGGACAGTCCTGCCGTGTTGGTTTCTGCGTGCGTCTTGACGAAGACGTTGCTCGTTGCCAGACCCCCGATGTCCGGGTGAACCCGCCAGAGTGCGTTGTGCATGTGCGCTTCCCACGGTCGCGTGGGGTTGTTGTAGCCTGTAGCCCCCATCCGGAACGTGATCGTACCGTCGTCACGGAAGCCGTATTCCACGATATAGTCGTAGTTCCCCGGATCGAACACGCTCCAGTAGACCACCTCCTGGCCCCTGCTCATGCGCGAGTAGAAGTCCTTGCACAGATATGCGATGCCCCGGTCACGGTTCTCCCGCACGACGTTCGGACCGTTCGTGCACCATGCCGCCGTGTAACTCGTCGGCACCGTCAGCAGAGTCCCGCTCCCGGCGTCAGATGCGGTCAGGGGAGCGAGACAGGCCCAGGGGTTCATGTCGAAGAGATGAGCCGCGGGGTTGTCATGATAGGAAGTCATGATCTCCGCCGGCCCGCTGTCGTCCAAGACCCGGATCCACGGCTCGGCAGCCGTGCGCTTGATGTCGGCCGAGACCCAGATCCCCCGCTCCCCTGCCCAGGTCAGGCAAACGTTCCACGAGACGTCAGAGGAAGAGAACGTCGTGACCTCGCAGTAGGGGCTCAGCAGCCGCTCCTGGCTCGCTCCCAGGGTGAACGCCTGTTTGCGCCTCGCATCCAGGACCCACAGCTTCGTGCCGTCGTAGGCGAGGCCCGCGGGCGCGGTGGAAGGGAAGATCTCGACCATGCGCACGCTCTTCCGCATCTCTCCTACCTGGGAGCTGATCTGGCGTCGATTCACCCCCGCCAGGTATCTGTCGCGGTTCCGGCAGAGCGCGAAGAGGAGGCCGGAATCAAATGCCACGCCTCGCGGTTCACAGTCCGCCTGCAGGGAATGCGCGATCCGACCGCTCTTGGCATCCACCTGGTTGAAGGTAGCCGAGGCGTCCCCCACGGTGGCCGTCCAGAGGCTCTTACCGTCCCACCCAAGGGCCGTGATCGTGGAGCTGCTCTTCTCAGTCGTCGACTTCTCGGGGATCATCCGGAGCCGCCGACCATTCACCGCGTCGTAGGCCACGATCTGGCGGCTCGCCTGGTCCGCCACCCACAACCGCCGTCCATCGAAGGCCAGGCCCACCGGCTGCTGGAGATCGAGCGCGAACTTCCGGATGAGTTTGCCGGTCGAGGCATCGAGCTCGAGCACCTCCCGTGTACCGGCATCGGTGACCCACATGCGGCTCCCCCTCGCGGCGATGCCCGCCGGGTTCTGGGCCGGAATCGAGATCGCCTGCCGCTCCGGCGTGAGCGCCGCCACCGTCGCCTGCCGCACCTGCGGGACACCTTCGGCAGCGGCCATCTCTGGGAACAGAACCGCCACAGCCATCAAAGCCCAGGCGGGGAGCTGAGGTTTCATCGCGAACCTCCGTACACCAACTCCACCCTTCGACTGGATAAGCCCAACGAGAGAGCCCAGTATGCGCCAGACAAAAGTTGCGGACAAGCTTATAAAGTATTCTACATATATCTCTGAACAGCGTCGGATATTGACACCAGTGCCGGACGTACCTGTTTACCGGCCGAGCTTTCGGATTGCTCAGTATTTCGAGGATGCATTAGTGAGTCCTCAAGGCCAACTACAGTCCGCGATCACGTCGGCCCCTTCAAGTTCATTTCGGGGAAGATCGACGCGAAGTCGCCGGCGTTGCGGGTGACGAGGCCCTGGTACCGGCTGGCGAAGGCGCCGATGAGGATGTCGGCGAGCGGACGGCGTGGCAGGGAGTGGGTTCTTCTCCGTTCGATGAAGCGATGCCAGGCTTGGTGGGCTTGCTGGGTGTCCGCCCAGGTCCAGTCCTGCCGGAAGTCGACGCCCACTCCATGGAGGAACTCGTCCTGTAGCGCTACCTTGCCTTGGAAGGCGGGCGCCAGCTCGGCATAGGTGAGCGGGCAGACGACGAGCCCATCTCCGGCCAACGAGTCGAGGGCGAGCGCCGAGGAGCGGCCGAACTGCGGGTCGTCTTCGAGGATGTCGATGAGGATGCAAGTGTCGACCACCCAGGCCATCAGCTCTCGTCCTCACCCTCCCGCAGCTCGGCCATCCAGTCAGCGGTCTTGCGGGTGGCTCGAAAGCGGCGTGCGAAACCGAGCATGCTCAGGCTCCCGCGAGGCTCCTGTTCGGGGAGCACCACGACCCGGAGCTCGGAATCGGCGGCTTTCTCCCAGAGCAGCCGGCGTCCCTTCCCCAGGGCCAGCTCTTTGCGCAACTCGGCCGGGATGGAGACCTGTCCTCTCTCGGTCACGACGGAGATACGAGACGGCTTGGGCATATCGGGACGATATCATGTATGGACATCATGTACAACGCGGCCCTAAGGACCTCCCACCGGAAATACGATGTCGCTCCTTCGTCACGCGCCCGGCCCTCTGAGCTTCAGGTCCGAGTGCTGCGGGAGCGGCCGGCGCGGGGCTGGCGATGTCCCCCGGCAGGCCCCGTTTGCGTCTCTGAGGGTAGGGAAGGCAGCGGGCGCCGGCGGTCGGCGCTACGGGCCGCCCGTCAAAAAACCGCAGCCCTTTCAGGGATCTGCCCAACTCGATAAGGAGATGCACCGTGAAGAAGAAGCTCACCCTCAAGCGCGAGACGGTCAAGGCGCTCACCATGCCGCACGAGCTGCAGGCCGCCGGCGCCGGTTTCAGCGGGATCGGCACCTGCGTTTACTGCAACGTCACCAAGCTCGCGGGCGGCTGCGGCCCCACGACCATCCAGTAGTCGGCGCGGCAATGAAGGCCCATCCGGCGGGAGCGGGTGCCACCCCGACCGCTCCCGCCGGTGCATGCGTGGTCTCGCGGATCGATTCGGCCTCGACCCAGCCACCGCCACCTTGACTCAGTTAGGAACCGCGTCGCCTGAGCGCCACGACCGGATCAGCGCGGCCTCGACTGATCAGCGGACCCATCCGTCCCCGTATACTCGGGAGGAGGCAACGCTTCCGGCGAGGTGAGCGGCTCTTGACCTGGTGGCGATGGGCGTCCGATCTGCGTTACGCCGTGCGCACGCTGGCGCGGCGGCCGGGCCTCTGCGTGGTCGCGGTCGGCAGTCTCGCGCTGGTCATCGGCACCGCCACGGCGCAGCTCAGCTACCTCGACTTCCTGCTCTGGGCGAAGCTGCCGGTGCCGCATCCGGAAGGATTGGTCTGGATCAACGTCCGCACGCCGCGGCCCGGGTGGGCGGCGACCTCCTACCCCGACTACCTGGACTACCGTGACGGTGCCGCGGTGCTCTCGGGCCTCGCGGCCTCGGGGCCCTTCGGCACCACGGTCCAGATCGGCGCCGACACCACGCACGTCTGGGGCCACCTGGTCAGCGGCAACTTCTTCTCGGTGCTGGGCGCCGGCATGGCGCGGGGGCGTCCGCTCGGCATCGAGGATGACCGCCCCGGCGCCGAGCGCGTGGCCGTGCTCAGTCACGGTTTCTGGCGCCGGGCATGCCACGGCGGCCCGGCCATCCTGGGCCGCGGCCTCCTCCTGAACGGGGTGTCGTTCACGGTGGTCGGGATCGCCCCCGAGGGCTTCCGTGGCAGCGGCATCCCGGCCGAGATCTACGTGCCCCTCGCGCAACAGGCTTATGTGCGTGTGTCGCGTCACCAGCTGCTGCAAGACCGCGACCTCGGCTGGCTGAGCCTGGTGGGACGGCTGCGGCCGGGTGTCGAGCTCGGGCAGGCCCGAGCGGCATTGAGCTCGCTCGCCGGCCGGCTGAGCCGCGAGGACTCCGGGCGCCCGCCGCGGCGCGTCGAAGTCGGCGCCAACGAGACCCTCGTCGGGCTGGGCGATCGCGAGGGCCTGATGCCCGCCGCCAGCCGCCTGGCGGTGTTCGTCGGCCTGCTGCTGCTGCTCGGCTGCGCCGGCGTCGCCAACCTCCTGGCCGGCAGCGCCGCCGGCCGCCGGCGCGAGCTGGGCGTGCGCGCCGCGCTCGGCGCCGGCCGGCCGCGGCTGGTGGGTCAGATGCTCGCCGAGAGCGTGCTGCTCGCCCTGCTCGGCGGCGCCTTCGGCAGCCTCCTGGCGGCCTGGGAGATCCGGCTGATCGAGGGCTACCTGGGCACCTCCTTCGCCGGCATGGGAAGCTGGGCGGCGGGTTGGGTCGACCTGCGCCTGGATGCTCGCGTGCTCGGCCTCACCTGCCTTCTCTGCCTCGCCACCGGCGTGCTCTCCGGACTGCTGCCGGCGCTGCGTGCCGCGTCCCGGGCAGACCTGGCCGCGGCGCTGAAGGGCCTGCCGGAGGGCGGCCGGCCCGCCAGGCGCTGGGGACCGGCGGCGCCGCTGGGATCGGCCGAGCTGCTGGTGGTGCTGCAGGTGGCGCTGTCCGTCTGGCTGCTCGCCGCGACCGGGGTCTTCGCGCGCGGCCT
>DATNKH010000141.1:0-4805 GCA_035603475.1 Thermoanaerobaculia bacterium | reverse complement strand
GCTGCCGCTCTACCCGCGGCTGGCGACCCGCGACGTGCCGTTCACCGCCTTCGCCCTGTTCCTCGGCGTGTCGATGTCGATCACCGCCTTCCCGGTGCTCGCCCGCATCCTCATGGACCGCGGCATCCAGCGCACGCGCCTCGGCGTCATCGCGCTGACCTGCGCCGCGGTCAACGACGTCACCGCCTGGTGCCTGCTGGCTTTCGTGGTGAGCGTGGTCAGGGCGCAGTCGGGTTCGGTGCTGGTGACCGTGCTGCTGACCGCGGCCTATCTCGGCGTGCTGCTGGTGCTGGTGCGGCCGCTCGCGGTGCGGCTGGTGCGCGCCGTCGATCACCGCGGCATGACCAAGGAGGTGACGACCGTCTTCTTCGTCGCCCTGTTGCTGTCGGCGCTGATCACCGAGGCGATCGGGGTCCATGCCATCTTCGGCGCCTTCGTGCTCGGAGTGCTGGTGCCGCACGACTCGCGCATCGCGCGCCAGCTGCGGGCGCAGCTCGAGGGCCTGGTGGTGGTGCTGCTGCTGCCCGCTTTCTTCGCCTTCACCGGTCTGCGCACCCAGATCGGGCTGGTGCACGGCACCGGCTGGCTGCTCTGCGGCGTCATCATCCTGGTCGCTTCGCTGGGCAAGTTCGGCGGCAGCTCCGTGGCCGCCCGCCTGACCGGCCTCTCCTGGCACGACGCCACGGCGCTCGGCGTGCTCATGAACACCCGCGGCCTGGTCGAGCTGATCGTGCTCGACATCGGTCTCGACCTGCACGTGCTGTCGCCGGCGCTGTTCGCCATGCTGGTGCTGATGGCGCTCGCCACCACGATGGCGACCACGCCGGTGCTCGCGCTGTTGCAGCGCGGCGCCGGCTGGGAGCCGCTCGACGCCGCGGTGCCCGCCGGCGATCCGCGCGCCGACGCCGCGTGATGGGGGCGGGCGCGAGCGAGGGACTGCCCGCGCCCAGGCGCTCGTCCGCCGGCCGCTCCTCGCTGTTCGCGGGCGTGATCTACGTCGCCATGCTGGTGGCCGCGGTGCTCGTCTTCCTGTGGCTTCGCCGGCAGGGAGCGGCGCTGAGCGCGCCGCCGGCAGCCGGGCCGGTCCTGCCGCCGCGGCCGCCGCGGAGCGCGGACGACGTGCTGCCGCACGTGCTGCTGGCGCTGGCGGTGATCCTGGTGGCGGCGCGGGCGGTGGGCCTGGTGTTCCGCCGCCTGGGGCAGCCGCCGGTGGTGGGCGAGGTGGTGGCGGGGATCCTGCTCGGACCGTCGCTGCTGGGCCGCGTCTCGCCGGCGGCGCTGACCTTCCTGCTGCCGCCGGCGGTGGCGCCCTACCTGGGCATCATCGCCCAGGTCGGGATCATCCTGTTCATGTTCCTGGTGGGAGTCGAGCTCGATCCGGGGCTGATGCGCAACCGGACGCAAGCGACGGTCGCCATCTCCCACGCCAGCATCACCCTGCCGTTCGTGCTCGGCGCGCTGCTGGCGCTGCCGCTCTACCCGCGGCTGGCGACCCGCGACGTGCCGTTCACCGCCTTCGCCCTGTTCCTCGGCGTGTCGATGTCGATCACCGCGTTCCCGGTGCTCGCCCGCATCCTCATGGACCGCGGCATCCAGCGCACGCGTCTCGGCGTCATCGCGCTGACCTGCGCCGCGGTCGACGACGTCACCGCCTGGTGCCTGCTGGCCCTGGTGGTGAGCGTCATCCGGGCGCAGTCGGGGTCCGCCCTGGTGACCATGCTGCTGACCGCGGCCTATATCGGCCTGCTGCTGGCGGTGGTGAGGCCGCTCGTGGCGCGGCTGGTGCGCGCCGTGGATCAGCGCGGCGTGTCCCGGGGAGCGATGGCCGTCGTGCTCGTCGCCCTGCTGCTGTCGGCGCTGATCACCGAGGCGATCGGGATCCACGCCATCTTCGGCGCCTTCGTGCTGGGAGTGATCGTGCCGCACGACTCGCGCATCGCGCGCCAGCTGCGCGAGCAGCTCGAGGGCGTGGTGGTCGTGCTGTTGCTGCCCGCCTTCTTCGCCTTCACCGGCCTGCGCACCCAGGTGGGGCTGCTGCGCGGCGCCGAGGGGTGGTTGCTCTGCGGCGGCATCATCCTGGTCGCCTCGCTGGGCAAGTTCGGCGGCAGCGCCGCGGCCGCCCGCCTGACCGGCCTGTCCTGGCACGACGCCGCCGCGCTCGGGGTGCTGATGAACACCCGCGGCCTGGTCGAGCTGATCGTGCTGAACATCGGTCTCGACCTGCACGTGCTGTCGCCGGCGCTGTTCGCCATGCTGGTGCTGATGGCGATCGTCACCACCGTGGCGACCACGCCGCTGCTGGCGCTGTTGCAGCGCGGGGCGGGGTGGGAGGTGGTCGCGGCGCCTGCGGCGGAGCCTGCCACGGAGCCTGCCGCGGCGCCGGTTCCGGGCTCGAGCTAGGGCGGCAGGTCGGCGAGGTGCCAGAGGCCGAGGCTCTTGTCGGCGTAGCGGCCGCCGTCCTCGTCGCAATGCTCGTCGAGCAGCGCCCTTGGCGGCGGCAGGCGGAAGGGCGGCAGCTCGAGGTTGAGCGGCCGCCACTCGCCGGTCAGGGCGTCCTGGTTCTCCTCGTGCCGGGGGAAGGTGGTGGCGAGCAGCCAGCTCGCGCCGCAGGCGCGGAAGTTGGCGAGCGCCGCCCGCGCGTCCCGGAACGAGAGGTGGACCAGGCCGTCGCGGCAGAGCACGACGTCGGCCTCGGGGAGCGGGTCGCGGCACAGGTCGAGGCAGAGGAAGGTGCGGCCGCGGGCGCCGTGGCGGCAGCGGTTGCCGGCGATCACCGCCTCGACGATGTCGATGCCGCAGTAGCTGTCGACCGGCAGCGCAGCCTGCTCGAGCCAGCAGAGATCGCCGCACGGCGCGTCGAGCAGGGATGCGCAGCCGAGCTCGGCCAGCAGGCGCGGCAGCTCGCAGCGCAGGACCGCGGTGGCCTCGAGGCTCGAGCCAGGTCCCGAGGCGGACTCCTCGCCGCGCCAGGCGTTGCGCCGGTGGATCGAGGTGAAGATGGCCTCGGCGCTGCGCCAGCGCAGCGGCAGCGTGCGCGCGAAGTGGGCCCAGGCGGCGGCCTGGGGGAAGCTGCGGCGGAGAAAGGCACGCAGCCTGGGGCCGGTGGCGGGGCGCGTCGTCAGCGCTGAAGTCCGAATGTCTGTACCCACAGAATGCGGTACTCCCCGGTTTTGGGATCGCGGCCCAAGGCCAGGCCGATCCCGGTTCTGGTGTAGCGGCGATCGAGGATGTTCTCACGATGGCCGGCGCTGCGCATCCAGGATTCCACTACTTCCTTCACCGATTGCTGGCCCTCGGCGATGTTCTCGCCGATCGCCGACCAGTCGAAGCCGGCCTCGCGGGCCCGCTCGCGGATGGTCTTGCCGTCGGGATCGCGGTGCGCGAAGTAGGACCGCGCGAGCATGTCGTCGGCATGGCGCTGGGCCGCCGCTTCGAGGCGGGAGTCGACGGTGAGCGGCTGGCGGCCGGCGCGCCGGCGCTCCTCATCGACCCGCGTCACCAGCTCGGCGCGGACCCGCTCGCGGTCGCGCAGCGCGGCGGTCTCGCGCGCGAAGGCCGCGCTCTCCGGCACGGCGAAGAGGATCGAGTACAGCGGCGCGCCATCGAGGCGGAGGCGGCCGATGCCGATGCCGACTTCGGTGTAGGTGGGCTCGAGCAGGCGGCGGAAGGTGCCGTCGCCGTCGTCGCGGCGCCAGGCCGCCACCAGCTCCGCGGGCCCGGCCGGCCCGCTCATGAGGTTCTCGGCCCACTGGTGGGCGTCGTAACCGGCTTCGCGCAGCCGCTGGTCCATGGCCTGCTCGGGCCGGCGCTCGCCGCGCAGCGAGCCCCTGGCGCCGATCTCGTCGACGTGCCGCTGGGCGGCGCGGTCGAGCGCCGGCGAGAGGCGCAGGGGCGGCGCGCCGGCGGCCGCGCGCTCGTCGTCGAGCCGGCGCAGCAGCTCGCGGCGGAAGGCCTCGGGGTCGACCGTGGCACCGGCCGCCTGGGGAGCCCGGGAATGCCCTGGAGCGTGGGGGGCGCGGGCGGCGTCATGGTCATTAGCATAGAATATCGATGCGTAGAGAGTCAATGTATTCATCGACGCGAGAACCCAGACGGCAAGGACGGCAGCGGTCCATGCCGCCCATACCGCCGATGCCGCCCATGCCGCCGATCCTCCGGACGCCGCGGACGCCGCGGAAGCTGGCGCGGATGCCGAAGCGGGAGCTGACGCTCGATCGGGTGGCAAGCGCATGCGCAGCAACTCAGCAACCGTCAATGCCTGAGCTTCTACGGCTTCAATGGCAGCTGGACGCAGCTGCTAGGATACATCGCCTTGACCGCCGCTGAACCCGCGCCCGCACGTTTGAGCCTCCACACGCGGCCCGTCGCCGCCCATGGACGCATCCTGGCCCTCGCCTGGGGAGCCTGGGCGGCTGGCTTCTTCTCGCTCATGCTGCTGTCGTTCGTGCTGCAGCCGCTGCAGGACGCCTTCGGCTTCTCCGAGGCGGGGCTGGCCCGGCTCACGGCGATCGGCGTCGGCATGACCGGCGCCGGCGGGCTGCTGTTCGGCTGGCTGAGCGACCGGCTGGGGCGCCGCGCCTCGCTGGGGTTCGCCATCGCCGCCTTCGGCCTGGGCAATGCCCTGTGCGGGCTGGCGCCGTCGGCGGCATGGCTGCTGGCGGGGCGGGCGCTGGCCGGCCTGGGCGTGGGTGGGACCTGGGGAGGCGGCCAGGCGCTGATGGGCGAGACCTTCCCGCCGGCGCTGCGCGGGCGCTACGGCGCCATCGCCCAGACCGGCGCACCGGTGGGGCTCGGGCTGGCGGCGG
>DATNKH010000140.1:0-2780 GCA_035603475.1 Thermoanaerobaculia bacterium | reverse complement strand
ACTGCTGGTCCTTGATCTCCTGGCGCAGGCGCAGGATCTTGAGCGAGGAGAGCAGCAGCAACGGCAGCGGCCCGTGCTCGATGCCGGGAGCGCCCGCCTCGCCCTCCGGGTTCACCGCGGTCTCCGGGTTCGCCGCGGTCTCCTGGTTCACCGCGGCCGGCGGGCGCGGCGAGACGAGGAGGCAGCCGCCGGGGAACGTCAGCACGCCCGGGTCCGAGCCTTCCAGGGCGGCAGCCGACGCCGCCGCGGCTTCGAGGGCCGGCGGCGGGGCCTCGCTGCCGTTCATTCCCGGCAGCCATCTCGCCCCCGCGAAGCCGGCCGACGGCGAGGCCACCTCGAGCTCGAGTCGGCCCTCCCGCTCGAGGTACACCGCGGCGAAGGCGGCGCCGTGCGCGAAGCGCCAGTGGTCCAGCAGGCGCTCGAGCAGGGCGCGGTCGGCCGACTCGTCCTGGCTCAGCGCCAGCAGCTCCCGCCAGGCTTCCGGCGGCAGCGACACGGCGCTCGAGCCAGCCGAGGTCACCTCAGCCTCGATGGCCGCCGAGCTCGCCGAGCTCGCCAAGTTCCGCAAGGGCGCGCTCCTCCGTGTCGAAAATGGGCGCGTACTGGGCCAGGCCCATGATGTGGAAAGTCTTGTCGATGGTCGGGGTCAGGCAGCAGAAGCCCAGCTTGCCGTTGATCTCGATCATCTTCTCGATGATCTCGATCAGGATCGAGATGCCGATGGAGTTGACGATCTTGGTGCCCGCGAGGTTGAGCAGCAGCACCTTGAACCCCTCGTCGAGCAGTTTGTAGGCGGCGCGGGCGATCTCCTCCCCACCCTGGTTGTTGATGTACCCCTCGGTGTAGATCACCGCCAGGCCGTCGCGGCGGTCGACGGTCAGGTTCAGGCTCTCGGTCATCGACGTCCCCGCTTTCATCGCAGCTTGCTCATGACGACGATCGTGCCCTCGGCCCCGGAGCGAATCTCCACCTCATCCATCAGGCCGCGGATGATCTTGAGGCCCCAGCCTCGTTTCCTGCTCGCCTTGAGCTTATCCTCGATCCTCGGTTCGGCCATAAGCTCCGGCACGAACCCGACGCCGGTGTCCCGCACCGTGATGCGGAGCTTCTCCGGGTCCTTCTCCCCGAGCACCTCGAAGGTGACGTAGACCTCGCGCTCGCTCGAATGGCTGTGCTCGAGCGCGTTGATACAGGCCTCGACGACCGCCATCCGCACCTCGTCGATTCTATCCGGACTCATCTTCATCGACTCGGCCACGGCGGTCGCAGTCCTGCTGGCCTCGATCTCGATCTCGGGCACCATCGGCAGAGCCAGCGTGACTTCTCTCAGCACAGCGTCACCAGCCATGTCGGTGCGGTCGCGGGGGAGGGACAGGGACGTCGCTCAGAACGTCAGGTAGAGCTGCAGGGCGTAGATCACCACCGGGTGCACCAGGCCATGCGCGAGCAGCCAGCCAAAGCTGGCCAGGGTTGCCGCGGACAGTAGCACTTTCACGGGCACCTGGGGGACAGCCATGTACCTGCGGACCAGATCGGGCATTCGAGTTCTCCTCATCCTCGCCCCATCGTCACCGCAAGCCCGCTGCCAGCCGCGAGGTTCCGCGGGCATCCGGCCGTAACCATCGATGAGCCAAGGTGATAGCCCATGCCGTGGAGATCGGCCCCGGCGCCAGGCGCTGGCCGTGTGGGGCAGAATGCCGCAGGTTTTCGAAGCCCCCGAGCGCTCCCGCGGGCATCGGCGACGTTTCCGCCCCGGGTGAGCATGGCCGTGGGGCATTTCGCCCCATGGGGGACAGAAAGTCGCGGGCTCTCTCCGAGCTACCCGCGGGTTCTCTGCGTGGGGAGGGCTACGGGGGCCGGGCGGGCGGCGCCGGCTGGTGTCCCGGCTCAGAACCCCTTGCGTTGCAGCGTCTTGCGATCGACGCCCAGGATCCTGGCGGCCTCGCTCTTGTTGCCTCCGGCCAGCTTGAGGACGCGGCCGATGTGGCGCCGCTCCAGCGCGGCCAGGTCGAGAGGCTCCGGCGACTGCGGCGCCGGCGTTCCCAGCAGCGAGCGCACCAGCTCGGCGTCGATCTCGCGGTCGGCCAGCGAGACCGCCCCTTCGACCAGGTGTTGCAGCTCGCGGACGTTGCCCGGGAAGTCGTGGGCGAGGAGCAGGGCCAGCGCCTCCGAGCGGAACTGCGGCACCGGGATCCCCTCGGTACGGCAGAACTCCTCGACGAAGGTGCGCACCAGGTGGGGGATGTCGGCGCGCCTCTCGCGCAGCGGCGGCAGCTCCACCTCGACCCCTTTCAGGCGGTAGTAGAGGTCCTCGCGGAAGCGCCCGGCGGCGACCAGCGCCTCGATGTCCTGGTGCGTCGCGGCGACCAGGCGCACGTCGACCGGGATCGGCCGGCGGCCGCCCACCCGCACCACTTCCCGCTCCTGCAGCGCGCGCAGCAGCTTGACCTGCAGCGAGACCGGCATGTCGCCGATCTCGTCCAGCATCAGGGTGCCGCGGTCGGCCAGCTCGAACTTCCCCGGGCGCGCCTGCACCCCGGTCGCCACGCCGCCCTCGATGCCGAACAGCTCGCTCTCGAGCAGCGAGTCGGGGAGCGCCGCGCAGTTGACGGCGATCAACGATCCCTCGCGGCCCGACCGCAGGTGCAGGAGCTTGGCGACGAGCTCCTTGCCGGTGCCGCTCTCGCCGCGCACCAGGACGTTGACGCCGCGCGGCGCCACCCGTTCGACGATCTCCAGCACCCGCCGCATCGGCGGCGCATAGGCGATGATGCGGCGGC
>DATNKH010000139.1:0-7515 GCA_035603475.1 Thermoanaerobaculia bacterium | reverse complement strand
GAGCCGCGGCGCCGGCCGCGGCGCCCGCGAGCGTCGTCGCCGCCCTGCCGCAGGTTGGCGCGGCACCTCCGCCGGCGCCGCCGCGCCTCCCCTCGCCCGAGCAGCTGCGCGCCATTCGCGAGGCGGATGCATGGGGCGCGGGCCTCGGCGGGCGCATCGATCAGCAGAAGGCTCGCGACCTCGTCCTGGCCCAGGCGCAGGTCGGCAATGCCTACGCCAAGATCCGGCTGTCGATCCTGCAGGATGGAGGCACCCTGGGCTTCCCCGCCGATGCGCGGCAGGCGGCGGCCACGGCGGCGCCCTCCCTGCAGGTGGTGCGTGCCGCCGCCGAGCATGGCGAACCCTACGCGCAATACCTCTGGGGCACGGTGCTGCTGCGTGGCATCGCGACCCCGAGACGACCGGGCGAGGCGGCCGTGTGGTTGCGGCGAGCGGCGGAGCAGGGCGAACCCTGGGCGCTGCACAACCTCGGCTGGATGGCCGAGGAGGGGCAAGGCCTGCCGAAGGACCTCCCGGCTGCAATCCTTTGGTATCGGCAGGCCGCCGCGGCAGGGAACACCTTCTCGATGGGAAGCCTGGCGCGTCTCCTTCTCGAAGGCGAGCCGGCAGTCCGAGCGCCGGCCGAGGGTGCCGCCTGGCTCGCCAAGGCCGCCGAGCGCGGCAGCCCGCCGGCGGTCTCCTGGTGGGCCGCGCTCTTGCTCTACGGCGGCGATGGCCTGCCGCCCGATCCTGCGAACGCGCGCCCGTGGCTCGAACGCGCCGCGGCGCTCGGCGAGCCGCGGGGCCTCTACGATCTCGCCGCCGCGCTGCTCGCCGGCAGCGGTGGCCCGCCGGATGCCGGACGCGCCGTGCAGCTGTTGGAGCGAGTGGCCGGGCTCGGCAAGGGCCGGGCGATGTTCCAGCTGACATGGCAGAGCGCGCTGGGGCAAGGCATGCTGCGTGACCCGCAGCGGGCGGCGGCCTGGCTCGAGCGGGCGGCGGCGCGCGGAGACGACGACATCGGAGAGCTCCTGGGAGCCAGTCCGCAGCAACCCGAGGCCTTCCGTCGCTTTCTCGAGCAGGGCCTCTCCCAGCTCGAGCAGCTCGCCGGGCAGGGTGACGCCTTTGCCGGCGGCCTCGCGGCGAGGATCTACTTCAGCGGCGCTGGAGTGACGGAAGACGATGCCCGCGCCCTGGACCTGGCCCGCCGCGCCGCGCGCGCCGGCTCGACGGAGGCGATGCGTGTCCTGGGTCAGGCATACCGGAGAGGTATCGGGGTCACCGCCGACGTCGCGCAGGCGGCGGCGTGGTGGAGGCGGGGCGCGGAGGGCGGCCACACTTTCTGCATGATGTGGTACGCGCAGATGCTCCTGAACGGCACCGCCGGCGAGACCGACCATGCGACGGGTCTATCCTGGCTCGAGCGCGCCGGCGAGCGGAGCAATGCGTGGGCGATCCACGACCTCGGCAGGACGTACGACGAGGGTTGGTGGGGGCTGCCGCGTGACGAGCGCAAGGCCGCCTACTGGAAGCGCAAGGCGCTCGCCTTCGACGATCAGGAAGCCCGCGGCTGGCTGATCGCGCACGGCCTCGCCAACTGAAACGGCTGATCCGGCGATCCTGGCGGACGACAGCGCGGTGAAACGATCCCGGCCGATGGCTTCCGCCAGCCCGCGGACTAGGACTGCCAGCTCACGGACCGCCTTCGGGCGTGCCGCGGCCGCCCTGCTGCTGTTCTCGGCCTGGATGGGTTTGCTGTTCGCCGGCTTCCTGCTCCACGGCGCGCTGCATCTGCTGCTGGTGGCCGCGTCATGGCTCTTCCCCTGGCGGTCGCTGTCGCCGCCGGTGACGCCTGCAGGCCGGGACGAGCCGCCGCCGGATTGACCCGAGCGGGCAGACCGGGCGGCGGGACGCGGGAAAGGCGGACCGCGAGGATCAGTCCCGCGAGCTCGGCTTGGAACGTTGCGGCAGCCGACTGGCGACGGCGACGATCGTCGACCAGAGCTGCATCTGGCCCGCACCGCCGTTGATCCAGGCCAGGTGGAATCCCCCCTGCGGGAGGCCGACGATCCCCTGGGTGTCACCGCCGTTCAGGTACCGGTAGTGGGAGTCGAGAGGAGTGCCCTCGGCATGGGAGCCGGCCGGGCAGGTCAGCTCCTGGCTGACTTCGACGTTGGGCGAGAAGGACGCGCCGCCGTCGGCCGAGGCCGCGAAGTAAGGCTGGTAGCACAGGTCCGTCGGATCGGCGCGCCGATCGTTCCACGACACCCCCACGACGCCCTCGCCGTCCACCGCGATCGCCGGGTTGCTCTGGTTCGACGCGCCCTCGTTGTCGTTGACGCGCACCGGCCAGGACCAGGTGGTGCCGCCGTCCGGTGACGCCGCCGTCATCACCTGATAGTTGCCATCGCCGGCGTCCAGCCAGACCGCGTAGAGCGTGCCTCGCCTCGCGCCCGGCGAGGTGTCGAGGGCCAGCTGCGCGCCGCCGAGCCCCTTGACGGATTGAGACTCCCGGGCGTGGCCATACTGATGGATCACGGCCATCTGCCGCGGGTCCGAAAAGATCTGCCCGCCGTCGTCGGAGGTGACGAGATTGATGCGGCCGGCGAGCAACTGCGCACCTGGGGGCGGCGGATCGAAGGTCTCGAGCGCCAGGATCACCCTGCCGTCAGGAGTCACCAGGAGATCGCTGACGATGTCGAGCAGCTCTTTGTCCGGCGCGGGCATCAGGAGCCGCGGGAAGGCAAAACTGGCACCGTCGTCACGTGAGCTCGAGAACGCGATCACGTCCGTGCCGCGATGCCCGAAGACCGTGATGGGCATCTTGCCCACGGCGTAGAGGCGGCCGCGGAAACTGCCGCGCGAGGACCGGTCGCAAGCGACGAACGTGCGGTCGTAGCCGGCGCCCGGCACCATGGCCGGCTCACCCCAGGTGCGGCCTCCGTCCGTCGACTTCCACACTCCGAACGCGGGTGTCGCGGTCGATAGGTAGGCGTTGCCGCCCGCGTCGAATGCAACCGCCGGGTCGCCGCCGTCGAAGTCCTTGCCGGCGGCAGTGCCGTGGGCCGCCCGCACCCAGCTCTTACCACCGTCCCTGGAGGCATAGGCGGCCACGAACTCGTGCTCACCCAGGACCATCGAGGCGGCGATCAGGTTCAGCGGGTCACGAGGATTCATCGCCAGCCACGACTCGACGTGCTGGCGCGCCGGGTCGTCGGCCGAGATCAGGACGCTCGGCAGCACCGTGATCCGCGGCGGGCGGGCACGCGGCGGCGCCGGGAGGGCCCGACCCCCAGCAGCGCCAGGGCGGAAGACACAAGGATGGTCCTCATACCAGAATTCTACGTACCGCTGGTGGCGACCGTCGAGGGCAGGCCTCGCGCGGCCTCGGCGGCCTGCCGGCTACGGCGCCTGCTTCCAGGTCTCGACTGGATTGGCGAGCACGCCGACGCCGGAGACCTCGACCTCGATCAGGTCGCCGCCGGCCAGCTGGCCCACCCCTCCGGGCGTACCGGTCAGCAGCACGTCTCCGGGCTCCAGGGTCATCATGCGGGAGGTGTAGACCACGAGGTCCACGATCCCGAAGACCATGCCGTGGGTGCTGCCGCGCTGCCGCTCCTCGCCGTTGAGGCGAGTCACCACCGTCAGGTCGCCCAGCTCGAGACCCGCGCCGACGAGGATCCCGGGCCCCAGGGGACAGAACGTGTCGAACGACTTGGCGCGCGCGAAGGTGGCGTCCTTGCGCTGCAGATCGCGAGCGGTGACGTCGCAGGCGCAGGTGACCCCCAGCACCCCCCGCACGGCTTCTTCTAGGGTGGCGCGGCGAAGGCGCTCCCGCACCACCACCGCGATCTCACCCTCGTACTCCACCCGCTGGCTCTCGAGCGGCAGCACCACCGGCGACCGCGGCCCGATCAGCGACGATGGCGCCTTGAGGAACAGCAGCGGCTCGCTCGGCACCGAGCTCTCCATCTCCCGCGCGTGCTCGACGTAGTTGCGTCCGATGCCGACGATCTTGCCGGGCAGCACGGGAGCCAGCAAAGCCGCCCCCTGCCGCGCGACCCGCCGCCCCAGCTTCCACCTCTCCACCGGCTCGGCCAGCGGGTCCGAGTGGAGCAACCGCATCTCGCCGTCCGGCTCGTCGCTGACGGCATAGAACCCCTCCGGGCCAATCCTGTATAGGAGCATGCTCTATCTTAGCCTCACTGGTGGAGCTTGCCGCGAGGAGAACCTACCTCGACCGTCACGACGTTGGGCAAGGGCCACTGCCGGTTGCTTTCGTCGCTGGGGTTGAAGCCCGTCTCGTAGCTGCCAGACAGATCGACGGCGACGCCCGGGCCGCGCACCGAGAGGCTTGCCTCGGGGCCGCCTTCCACGTGCATGGCACGCGTCACGCCGAGCGGCAGTGCAGTCACCAGCGCATTGAAGTCGTGCATGGTGAACGGCGAGCGGCAGAGCAGGAACAGGATGCGGCCCCGGCGATCGAGCGCGATGGCCGCCTCGCTCCAGCGCCGATCGGTCTGCGTCCAGACGTTGACCGCCGGATCGCGGATGAGTCGCAGGTTCTGGATCACCGTGTCGTAGTCGGCGAAGTCGGCGGCACGCCCGTCGGGAGGAGCGTCGCGGATGGTGGCGGCAGGCAAGTGGGGATGCCGCGCGCCGAGCAGCAGGATCGACTGATACTTCCTCACCCACCGCGCGCTGCCGATCCGGTCGCCGACGCGCAAGAAGCCGATGTGCGTGGAGAGATCGCGGTCGTACATCCCAGCGTTGATCACCGCCACGACGCGAGGGTTGTCGCACCACTCCCGCGCCGTCCGTGGCCGGCCGTCGAGCTGCGCTGCCATGCGCACTCGAATCGTCGCCAGCGAGGGATCGACGCGCACGACGTGCAGCAGGCCGTCGCCGAGCGTCGGCCTGGGCGAGAGGGCGATCGTCGCGTACTCGGCACCCCGCCCGAGGCTGTGCCACCTGGGCGCCCGCGGGCCGTGCTCTGTGGCCGACCCTGCAAGCTGCTCCGGGGCAACCGGCGCGACGAGCGCGATCACGATCGCCATGGGCGAAAGCAGCGTGAGGAACCCGAGCTTTCCCATATCGACCTGGCGGCGGGCGGCGGCGATGGTCTCGGCAGCGGTTCGTCAGCGCGCTGAAGGCGCGGTGCCGGCGGCTCGAGATCCGCTTCCTTCCCAGTCGTAGGTGTCGAGGTCGCGCCAGGAGAGAATCGTGCCCTGGCTGCGCTGCTGCGTCTCGTTGCCGGCGTAGACCACGACACGATCGGCGATCCTTGGCGCCTGCTTGCCGGCAAGGGCGTCCGCGAATCGCTCGAATGATGCCAGGGTCTGTCCGGACGGGGTCTGGGCGGACTTGACCTCGACGAGCAGGAGGTCGGTGCCTCTCTCCACGACAAGATCGATCTCGAGACCTCGGCTGTCCCGGTAGAAGGAGAGCCGAGGCCGGCGTCCCCGGTGGAGATGAGCCTTGGCGATCTCGCCGGCGACCCAGGTCTCGAAGAGGGCGCCTCGCAGGGGATGGGTCTCCAGCTGGCGTGGCTGCTCGATGCCGAGAAGGCTGGCCGCGAGGCCGGTGTCATAGAAGTAGAGCTTAGGTGCCTTGATGAGCCGCTTGCCGAGATTGGCGAAGAACGCGGGCAGCCGGAAGACGATGTAGCTCGCTTCCAGCACCGACAGCCAGGACCGCGCGGTGGGCTGGGAGACGCCGCAGTCGTTGGCCAGGGATGAGAGGTTCAGGATCTGGCCGGTGCGCCCGGCACAGAGGCGCAAGAAGGTCTGGAAGAGGAGGAGGTCGCCGACGCGGAGGACCTGCAGCACGTCGCGCTCGACGTAGGTGGAAGTGTAGTCGGCAAGCCATTCCTGCGCCGGCAGCTTGCGCTCGTAGATCCGAGGATAACCGCCTTGCCAAACGAGGTCATCTAGCTCGGCTGGAGGGTCGGGAAACCGGCGGATCTCCTGGAGCGAGAGGGGCAGCAACTCCGTCAGGGTGGTGCGGCCGGCGAGGGACTGGGTCACGGCGCCGACCAAGGCCAGGTTCTGGGAGCCCGTCAACAGGAACCGGCCAGGCCGGGGATCCTCGTCCACCATGCCCTGTAGATAGGAAAAGAGCTCCGGAACCCGCTGCACCTCGTCGATGATGGCTCCGTGGCGGTGGCGGTCCAGGAAGGCGATCGGGTCGCCGTGAGCCAGCTCGCGTTGTGTCGGGTTCTCGAGCGAGACGTAGGGCAGCTCGGGGAAGGCCATCCGGCTCAGCGTGGTCTTGCCGGACTGCCGCGGCCCGGTCAGGGTGAGGATCGGGTAGCGGGTCGCGAGGTCCTGGAGGCGAGGCTGGAGAAGGCGCTCGATCACTCACAAAAGGTAGCATAGGGCTCGCGCCGATTCAAAGTAGAAATTTCGATTGGCCCACTGGCCGTCGGCGGTGGCTCCTCGAGACATCGCGACACCCACCAAGCATGAGCGCCAAGATCATCAAGCGACCTGGCGCTGAAGACGCCCGCAGCCGCGTCTCATGGCATTGACAATCTAGGTATTGGGGAGAGACTATCGCCCAGACACGCTCAGCTTGTCGTCTGGGCGCAAGGAGCAGAATCGTGCGGAAGGCTCAACGACCATCGTCCATCCTCTCCCTGGTGCTCGCCGCTTCCCTGGCGGTCGCCGGCGAGACGCCGGCCGGTGCGCAGCAGGCTCCGGACGTCCTGCCGTCGGCCCGGCTGGCGGTGGAGCCTCTGCCGTACAGCAACTCGTTCAGCTCGTTCCGCGAGGTCGCGATCGATGGCGACACGGCGGTGATCGCCTCGGCCCTGCCTGACCTTTCGCGCGGCAGCGCCTGGGTGTTTCGGCGGACCCGCCAGGGGTGGAGACAGGAAGCGAGGCTCGCGCCGGCGCCAGGCGAGACGATGCCCGGTCTCGGGTTCGGTTGCTCGGTGGCGATCTCGGGCGCCACCATCGCGGTTGGCGCGCTCTCCAACGGGGTGTTCGTGTTCACCGACGACGCCGGGGCCTGGCGCGAGCAGGCCCTTCTACCGGCGCAACGCTTCTCCAGCAGTTTCGGCCAGGAGGTGGCGATCTCGGGAGACAGGATCCTGGTGTCGTCGACGAACGCAGCCAGCCAGGTGGTCGGCAGCGGCGCCTTCGCCTTCGCCCGTACCGGAGATACCTGGCGGCTGGACGGCAGCTTCGTGGACGAGACCTCGAACAGCTACGGGCAGTCGGTCGCGCTCTCGGACAACCTGGCCGCGGTCGGCAGCTCCGATGCGATCGACCTGTTCGTCCACGGCCGCGGAGCCTGGCATCCGCGGGCCAGGATCGTGGGCGACGTGGGCGGCAGCAGCCTGCTGGCGTTCTCCGGGACGACCCTCGCGGCCGCCGACGCCTTCGACCGGGTCGTGAAGATCTTCATATGGCGGCAGGGGACCTGGCATAGCGATGGCGAGATGGCGTTCGAGGCGCTCGGCAGCATGGCGCTCGACGGCGACACCCTGGTGCTGGCCGCCAGGTCCGGCCCCGTCCTGGTGTACGGCAGGAG
>DATNKH010000138.1:0-15038 GCA_035603475.1 Thermoanaerobaculia bacterium | reverse complement strand
GGAGCGGCCGCCGCAGGCGGCCCAGCTGAAGAAACCGCTCCCGCGGCTGCTGCCTTCTCCGCGGTCGCCGCGTTCCTCCCCGTCGCCGTCTCCGCCCGCCCGGCCCCGCTCTCCGGCCCGCTGGCGCCGAGGCGGCGGTCGAGTGTCACCCGTAGGTCCACCAGGCGGAAGCCGCTCTCCTCGGCGAGCGGCGCGGTCTCGGGGTCGCCGGGGTCGGCCAGGAAGTAGAGGCACTCGATGCCTTCCCGCGCCACCCAGCGTTCGATCGCCGCCAGCCTCTCGCGGTTCAGCCGCCCGCCGCGCACCCGCCCGATGCGCCGTCCGAAGAAGGCGCTGTCCCAGGCGAGCAGCTCGGCCGGCGCTCGTCGTGGCGACGCCCGCCGTGGTGCCGGCCGCTTCAGCCCTGCTCTCCCTGCGTGGAGCGGCGCACGCTGTAGACGGGGCGCGACATCAGCCGGAGGTGGATGCGCGCCAGGTACTCGCCGAGGATGCCCAGCGTGAACAGCTGGGCGCCGGAGAAGATCGCGATCACCGAGGCGAGGAACGGGAAGCCCGGGACGCTGCCGCCCTGGACCAGGTAGCGGCCGACGACCCAGGCGAGCACCAGCAGCCCGAACAGGGTCGAGGCGACGCCGATGGCGCTCGCCAGGCGGAGCGGGCCGATGCTGAAGCCGGTGATCATGTTGAGGGCGTGGCGCACCAGCGTGCGCAGGGTGTAGCCGGACCGCCCCTCGCGCCGCGGCTGGTGGGCCACCTCGACCGCCGCGAAGCGGTTGGTCGCCCAGCTCAGCAGCACGTCGATCGACACGTAGGGATTGCCGTACTGGGCAAACGCCTCGCGCAGCTCGGCGCGGAAGGCGCGGAAGGCGCTGACGCGGCCGGCGATCTCGGGCCCCATTGCCCCGCGCAGGACCAGCTTGGTGGCGCGGGAGGCGAGGTTGCGCAGCAGCCCGTGCTGCTCGCCGCGCGGCGTGCCGTAGACCACGTCCACCTCGCCGCTCAAGGCGTCGAGCAGCCGGGGGACCTCCTCGGGCGGGTGCTGCAGGTCGTCGTCCAGGGTCACCACGACGGCGCCGGCCGCCGCCCGGATGCCGCAGAGCAGCGCGTTGTGCTGGCCGTAGTTGCGCCGGAGGTCGATGCCGCGCACCCGCGGCCGCCGCGGCTCCGCTGCCAGCGCGGCGATCGCCTGCCAGCTCGCGTCGCGGCTGCCGTCGTTGACCAGCAGGATCTCCGCGTCCGGCGCCCGGGCGGCGAGCGCCGCGCGCAGCCGGGCGACAAGCTCCGGCAGGGCCGCGGCGCCGTTGTAGACCGGCACCACCACCGACACTGCGAGCGGCCGTTCGCTCGGCGAGCGCCCGGGCGAGGCGGCGGGCAGGGGATCGATCATGGCCGGCGGATTTTATCCCGCTTCCCGGCCACGTGCCCGGGCCTTGCCCCGCCGGCCGTGCCGAGCCCTACCCGCGATCGCTTCTCAGCTCGCGGTCAAGGCGGCGCCGAGAGCGTCACGGCCGGCCTCGCGGCCAGGTGGGCCGCCACCGCTCCCGGGGCGCCCGCGCTCCGGCGCTTGCCAGGCTGATCGTCTGGTTTCAGGCAGACGAGTGCCTGCGGCGATCCGCGGCGGCCCGCGAGCACAATGGCAGCAGATTTAGTGGGACCTGGCTATGATGGTGGCGGGGTCGGTCCATTTGGGGAATGTCGGGTTACTCTACACGGCCATCAGGGACGCCCATCCGACCATGGCCGAAGGCTTGAACGGCCTGTTCGGCAACCTGCCGAGCGGGATAGACGACTAACGATGGATCCAACAGGAGGAACACATGGCCGGCGACGACAATCTTCAACGAATGAAGACGCTCGATGACGCGTGGAATGCGCAGGACTGGGAGGTGTTCAGGAAGAGGCATTCGTCGGACACTGCGGTGCACTGGCCAGGGCAGCCGGACCCGACGCTTGGCCGAGATGCACATCAAGCCGAGTCCGAGGCGTTCTTCAAGTCTATAGAAAACCATCTGGACAACAACCCATACAAGGTGATGTTCTCCTCTGGAGAATGGACCTGCACGATCGCCAAATGGACGGGAAGGATGATCGGCCCGTGGCAAGGGCTGGACGGGAATGTCCATCCGGCGACCGGGAAGACCTTTTCACTCGAGTTCTGCACAGTCGCCCGATGGAAGAACGGGGAGATCGTCGAGGAAAACCTGTTTTACGACCAAGTCGGCTTTCTGAGGCAGATCGGCGTGTTGTAAACCGTGGGTTGGGCTCGGATGTAGCCGGCAGTCGGTGACGGTAGATCGGACGGTCGCGCACCGCGGCGGATCGTCCGGACGGTGAGTTCCTCGAGTGGCACAACCGGACGTCTTCCAGGGTTAGGCGGGGGCTTGGCTTGGCCCGGGCGAGCCCGCGGCCCCGGACTCCTCGGGTGGGGGGGCCCCTAAGCCCGTGGTCAAGACACCGCGGGGTCACGGTTCTGCGGCCGGAGATCGAGGTCATCGGGGACCTGGGTGGCGGCGACCTTCGAGTCCCAGCCTACGGCCTCCCCGAAGCGGGGGCAGAGGGTCCGAACCAAGGCAACTCCAAGGCCGTGGGAGCGTACCCCACATATGCCACAGTTCAGATCGGCCAACCTTGTCGCGCTGTGCCTCGGCGTGCTAGTGTAGTCACTTGGGTGCTAGCGCCTAAGCCACAAGGGCTGAATGGGTTAGCGCCCAGAGAGAGATAGGGAGACACAAGGCGTGACATCAGCGGCTGTAGCTCAGGTGGAAAGAGCAGGAGTTTCCTAAACTCTTGGTCGGGGGTTCGAGTCCTCCCAGCCGCACCATTAAAATCAGCAGTTTGGCGGTGTAGCGTCAGCCGGTTCGCTCCGCAGCAGAAAGTCAGCAACATCGGCCGCGCTAGCAAGCTCGGCCAACCTTACGATGAACGTCAAAGTGCCGATCGATCGAGTCGCGATCAGCGATCTCTGCCGGCGCTGGAGGGTCACCGAGCTGTCCCTCTTCGGATCTGTGCTGCGCGATGACTTTCGGCCCGACAGCGACATCGATGTCCTGGTGACCTTCGCCGCCGACGCGCCTTGGAGCCTGCTCGACTTGTTGACCATGCGGGAGCAACTGCGGCGAATCCTTGGCCGCGAGGTCCATCTCGTCGAGCAGGAGGGCTTGCGCAACCCATTTCGGCGGCAGGCGATCCTGAGCCACAGAGAGGTGATCTTTGCCGCTTGAGGACCGAGACCCGGCATACCTGTGGGACATGCTGGAAGCCGCTCAGACGCTCCGCGAGCTGATCGCAGGGCTCTCCGTCGCCGCCTACCTGGCGGACCGGAAAACGCAGCTCGCGGTCGAGCGGGCGATCGAAATCCTCGGCGAAGCGGCGCGCAGGGTCTCGCCAGCCGTTCAGCAGTCCCATCCCGAGATTCCATGGGTAGGTATCATCGCCCAGCGGAACGTCATCGCCCACGAATATGGAGAGATCAAGCAGGAGCGGCTGTGGGTGGTGGCGACGGTGCACGTCGAAGACCTGATCCCCAAACTCCGGTTGCTGGTGCCTCCTGTGCCGCCGTCAGGGGATACCTGATCCGAAACGCCGCCCCACCCGCTTCAGCGGGCGCCGCCGGCCTGGCGCCGAGCCTGGCGCCGCGAATCCTGTAGACTGCGCAGGCAGGAGCTCCGCCTCCTCCGATCGGGCGCGCGGCGCCTGCCTCGCAAACACCCCTCATGAGGATCGTCCACACCAGCGACTGGCACGTCGGCCGCCGATGGAAGGGGCTCCAGCGTTTCGACGAGCTCGCGGCGGTGCTCGAAAACCTGGCTGCCTTCGTCGAGCGTGAATCGATCGATCTCGTCCTGCACACCGGGGACGTGTTCGAGAGCCGCAACCCGCCGGCGGAAGCGGAACAGTTGGTGAACCGGTTCCTGGTGCGCATCGGGCTGGCCGGTGCGCAGATGCTGATCATCGCCGGCAACCACGACGATCCGGCGCGGCTCGACGCCCGTTCGTTACTCACCGAGATCGTCAACGTCCAGATCGTCGGCCGCCCCCGCTCGGTCGCCCAGGGAGGCACGCGCATCGTCGAGACTCGCGGCGGCGAGAAGGCGGTCGTCGCGGCACTGCCGTTCGCCTCTCCCGGCGCCTGGGTGTCGGCGCTGGACCTCGCGGGCGACGAGGAGGCCGCCCGCCGCAAGTACGCGCGCATGTTCGAGCTCGCCGTGCGCGACCTCTGCGGCCCCTTTCGCCGTGATGCCGTCAACATCCTGATGGCGCACACGCACCTCGAAGGCGCCGTGTTCGGCGAATCGGAGCGCCGCGTGCACATCGCCGAGGACTGGGCCGCATCGCCTCAGGCGCTGCCGTCGAAGGCCAGCTACATCGCCCTCGGCCACCTGCACAAGCCGCAGCAGGTCGACGTGCGGGCACCTGCCTACTATGCCGGATCGCTCCTGCAGCTCGACTTCGGCGAGGCCGGGGAGGAAAAGGCGTTCAATGTCGTCACCGCGCCGCCCGGCAAGCGCGGCACCGTCGAGCACGTGCCGTACGCAGGAGGAGTGCCGCTGGTCGACCTGCGCACGTCGCTGGCGGAGCTCGCGGCGACCGCGGACCGATACCGCAAGGTTTGGCTGCGGGTGACGGTGCCGCTGACGCATCCCGATCCCGATCTCAACCGCAAGGTGCGCGAGCTGCTGCCCAACGCGCTGGTCGTGCGCGCCGAGCTCCCCGAGGCCGAGGAGCCGGCGGAGCGCCCGCTGGAAAGCGGGTTGCCACCCGTGGGCCATTACGCCGCCTACCATTTCCGCGAGCATGGGCAGCCGGCGCCCCTGGCAGTCCTCGACACGTTCGAGGATCTCTACGATCGGGCGTCCTGGGACGACCATCCGGGAGGTTGAGCGTTGCGCCCCATCCATCTCGCCGTCGAGGGCCTCGCCTGCTTCAGGGATCGGCAGCAGATCGACTTCCGGGGTCTCGAGCTGTTCGCCATCTCGGGGCCGACGGGGGCGGGCAAGTCGACTCTCCTCGACGCGATGATCTTCGCGCTTTATGGCGAGATCCCGCGCGTCAGCCTGCAGGGCCGGACGGAGATGATCTCGGCGCCACGGGACCGGGTCACCGTGGTGCTGGACTTCGAGGTCGGCGAGAGCCGCTACCGCGTTGCCCGCACTCTGCGGCGCAACGGCGTGCAGATGGTCCGTCTGGAGCAGCGCGGAGAGGACGGCGAGTTCCAGGGCCTGGCGGACCAGGTGCGAACCGCTGCCGATCGAATTGTGCAAGTCCTCGGGCTCGGGGCCTCGGCCTTCATGCAGGCCGTGGTGCTGCCGCAGGGCGAGTTCGCCCGTTTCCTCGAGGCGCCGCCGCGCGATCGGCGCAGCATGCTGCGCACCCTGCTGCGGCTCGACGTGTACGAACGAATGCGCGAGCACGCACAGCGGCTGTCCGTCCAGAAGCGAGCCGCCGTCGATTCGCTGCGCAGGGTGCTGCACGGCGAGTACGCGGGAGTCGACGCAGCCGCCGTGGCCAAGCTGGCGGCGGAGCACGCCCGTGTCGTCTCGTCGCTCACTTCCTCGCGCGAGCGGCGGGACAAGGTCCAGGCCGAGCTTGCCCGGGTGCAGAGCCTGCATGCGAAGACGCGCGAGTTGCGCCAGGTCGAGGCCAGGCAGACCGCCTTGCGCCGAGAGGCGATGCAGGTGAGGAAGGACCAGGAGAGGATCGAGGCGGCGGTGCGCGCGGCGCCCCTGCTGCCGCTGCTCGACGAAGCGGCGCGCGCCTTCGCCGTCGCGCAGACCGCGACGCAGGCGGCAACCGAGGCCAAGAGCCGCAACGACGCGGCGCACAGGGAGTGGCAAGAGAAGGCTGCCGCGCAGCGAGCGGCGGAAAAGGGCGCCGGGACGATCAAGACGCTGCGGGCGCAGGTGGCCCGCCTCCACCAGGTCGTCGGCCGGTTGCCGGAGCGCCAGCAGCTTGAGGCAACCCTTGAACACTACACCCGCGCGCTCGACGCCCTGGACGCCGAACGGTCCGCGTTGGTGGACAGGGTGGCATCGGCGCGCGCGGCGCAGGCGCAACAGGCGGCAGCCGTCGAGGCGGCACGGCAGGCCGCAGAGGCTTCCGGCTACGATCAGGAGCTGGACGATCTCTTGCAAAGCGAGCGTGATCGCGCCGTCGAGCTGGGAGCTTCCCGCAGGCTTGCGGTGGAACGATCGGCGGAGCTCCGACGCAAGCGCCAGGCGGTGAAAGCGCACGCCGTCGAGGTCGAACGGCGGAAGCGGCAGGCCGCGTCCGCCAAGCGCTCCGCGTCGAAGGCGCAGCGCGCCCTGGATGCGGCCGAGGCGGAGCTCCGGCGCGCGGTCACGCTCAACGAGGCCAATCACCTGCGCCGGGAGCTGGTGCCGGGCGAACCCTGTCCGGTGTGCGAGCAGATCGTGGACGTGCCCCCCGAGGTCCGGGGGGCACCCGAGCTCGCGGCGGCCAGCGCCGCGGTCCAGGATGCGCGGAACCAGCGTGCCGCCGCCGAGGCGCTCGCTCGGCAGGGCGAAGCCGCGCTCGCGGGGGAGGAGGCGAAGCTGCTGGTCGCTCGGCAAGGCCTTTCCGAGCTGGAGGCACGTCACGACGAGCTCAGCGCCGCCGTGGCCGCCGGCGAGGACGCGATCCTGCGCGCGTTCGGCGACCGCGCTCCCCAAGGCGGCGGCGTGGTCGAGACCTGGATCGAAAGGCAGATCGTGGCGCTCGCCAGGAGCCGCAGGCTGAACGTCGAAGCGCAGGAGCAACGGGGCGCGGCCGAGCGGGCGCTGGAGCGAGGCGCGGCCGAGGAGGCCGCGGCGAGGGAGCGGCTCGGCGAGCGGGAGACGCGGCGCCGGCAGCTGACCGACGAGCGTGCCGCCACCCGCAAGCGCCTCACGGCGTTGCACGCCCAGATCCGTGCCGTGACCCGTTCTGCCGATCCTGCTGCCGAGGTCGCAGCGCTGGAGGAACGGATCCAGCAGGCCGAGGCTCGTCTCAAGGCCGCGTCCGAGGAGGCGGCCGGCGCTCAGAACCGCCTGGCGGCCGCCGGCGAGGCGCACCGGTTCACCGCGGAAGCGGCCAAGGCGGCTCTCGACGACGCCCTCCGGAGAGCGGAGAGCCGGGATGCGGAGATCGAGCGCGCCGGCTTCGCCGGCGAGACCGCCCTCCGCGGGGCCCTGCTCAACGAGACGGTCGCCGAGCAGCTCAGGCGGCAGATCCAGCGGCACCTGCAGGACAGCCACACCGTCGAGGAGCGTCACGCCGCGCTCGTCGCCGAGCTGGGGGACGAGCGGGTGTCCGACCGGCAGCTGGCGGCGATCGAGAGGGTCGCGGCGGAGCTGACCGCCAAGGTGGAAGCTGCGTTGGGCCAGGGAAAGCGCCTCGAGGAGCAGATCGAGCGGCTGAAGGAGCGCCTCGAGCGGCTGCAGCAGCTGCGCGACGAGCTGACCCGCGAGGTGGCGGCATTGCAGGTGCACGAGGTCCTGGCCACCGACCTGCGCAGCGACCGCTTTCAGGCCTATCTCCTCCAGGAGGTCTTCACCGACCTGGTGCGGGGCGCTTCCGCGCGGCTGCTGACCCTGACCAGCGAGCGTTACTCGCTGCGCTTCCACGACGACGAGATCCGCGTCGTCGATCACGACAACGCCGACGAGACCAGGATCAGCGACACGCTGAGCGGCGGCGAGACTTTCCTGACCTCGCTGGCGCTGGCCCTGGAGCTGAGCGACCAGGTCCAGCGTGCCGTCGGCGCTGTGAATCTCGACAGTCTTTTCATCGACGAGGGCTTCGGCACGCTCGATCCCGACACCTTGGCCCTGGTCTCCGAGACTCTCCAGGAACTCCTCGTGGGAGGCCGCATGGTCGGCGTCATCACCCACATCCCCGAGCTGCGAGACGAGTTCGCGCAGCAGATCATCGTGGTCAAGCACCAGGGCTACTCCACCGTCGAGGTGCACGGTCTCACCCACAGAGCGGCCGACGAGAGTCCGTGGCGGACGCGGCGGCCCTAGCCGGCCTAGAGCTCGTGGACCAGCTGGTGCTCGACGCCATCGGGCACCGAGCTCGGCGGGTTATCCTACCCATCATGGTGCGTCGTGACGCAGGCCCCTTCTCCTCGAGGAGATGAGCGCCGCACGTCGCCTTGGAATATTCGGAGTATAGCTCCGACATTTCATGGTAGAATAGCAGTCGCGATGATCGAGAGAAGGGCGCACTTGGCGCGGCTTCGCGGCCTCGTGGAGCAGTTCCCCGTGGTGGGCTTGATCGGTGCCCGCCAAGTGGGGAAGACGACCCTCGCCGGCGCCCTTGCCTCGGGATTCGCCGGCGAGGTGGCACGCTTCGGCGAGGTGGCACGCTTCGACCTGGAAAACCCGCGCGACCTGCACCGGCTTGACGATCCGCTGTTCGCCTTGGAAGGATTGCGGGGCCTAGTCATTCTCGACGAGATCCAGCTGCGCCCCGAGATCTTCCCTGTGCTGCGGGTGCTGGCGGATCGTGGTGGAATGCCGGCACGTTTCCTGGTCCTGGGAAGCGCCTCGCCCGAGCTGCTGCAGCAAAGCTCCGAGACCCTCGCCGGGCGGATCGCTTACCACGAGCTCGGCGGCCTGGACCTCGAGGAGGTCGGGCCGGATCGCTCGCATGACCTCTGGCTCCGCGGAGGCTTCCCGCTCTCCTATCTAGCCAGGACGGAGGCGGCGAGCAGCGGTTGGCGCGAGCAGTTCATCCGGACCTATCTCGAGCGTGATCTATCTGCGCTGGGGATCAGGCTCCCCGCCACGACGATGCGGCGGTTCTGGACGATGCTCGCTCACTACCACGCCGAGATCTGGAACGGTTCGGAGCTCGCTCGCTCCTTCGGTGTCTCGGACAAGACCGTGCGCGGCTACCTCGACACGCTCTGCTCGACGTTCATGGCGAGGCTACTCGAGCCCTGGCACGAGAACGTGGCGAAGCGCCAGGTGAGGTCGCCCAAGATATTCCTCGCGGACAGCGGCATCCTTCACACCTTGCTTGGGCTGCGGTCGCAGCAGGATCTGCTCGCGCATCCGAAGGTGGGTGCCTCGTGGGAAGGGTTCGCGATCTCTGAGGTCGTTGCGCACCTGGGTGCTCGTTCCGAGGAGTGCTTCTTCTGGAAGCTTCACAGCGGCGCCGAGCTCGACCTGCTGATCCGACGTGGCAATCTCCGCCGAGGCTTCGAGATGAAGCTCACCAGCAGTCCACGGGCGACCCCTTCCATGCGGTCCGCGCTGGCGGCCCTGAATCTCGCCGAGCTGGTCGTGATCCACGCCGGGGCGGAGTCTTACCAGCTCTCGCACGGTATCCGCGCTGTCGCGCTGGCGCGGTTGCGCGAGGACCTGCCGCCGCTGGAGTGAAGCGCCCCGCCTCAGGACCAACCGAATGCCGTGCAGGCTGATTTTCGGCGCGGTATACCAAGAGTCCTGGCGATGTCACGTGTGCCGATGCCGGGCTGCCCAGGTTGCCAAATGGCCCACATGGCCCTCTGGGACCGCCGTGTGGCCGCAGTCGTTGCGGAGGAGCGGCGGCTGGCGCGGGGTGAGCGCCGCATTGACCTCACAGCTCGCCGCCGCGCGATGCGGGCCTGGTCCTTGGCGCGATCGGCTTCGAGAACGTGGATGCGAGCTTCGAGATCGTCCGCGGCGCCGATGGCGGCCGCGAGGGTCGCTGCCAGACATTGCCCACCATGTCACAGAGACCAAAGGCGTTCGCCGGCTTCAATCCCACTGGATGAGTGTGTCCACCCGAATTGTACTTGTACCAGGCATGATCTGACGCGGCAGCGTCATCGTCACCCCACCAGAACCGCGTGCTTGTCCCGGCACGCGCGGCATATTCCCACTCCGCTTCGCCTGGCAGTCGATAAGGGCCGCCACCTGGAGCCGAGGACTTCTGCCGCACTTTGCCATTCAACCATGCGATATAGGCTTTCGCATCGTGCCAGTTGACGCACACTACTGGATCGCGGCCGGTCTGATCAAACCCGGGGTCTTGCCAGCTCTTGTCAGCTTGCTTCTTCCACTCGAAGCCGTCGATACCGCATCCATCGCCGCCGGAATGTCCCGTCTCTCGGACGAAGGCCGCATATTCGCCACGCGTCACATCGTACTTGCCCATAGCGAACGATGGCAGCGAAACATCATGCTGCGGGGATTCATCTGCCACCCCTTCCGCGCTGCCCACCCGGCTCGCCGCCCATGATTTCTCGGCTGACGACGAGCCCATGGTGAAATGCCCGGCGGGGATCACCGCCATCTCCGGACAATCCGGGCAGTCGCGAAAGACGCTGCCGGGCGCGCCTACAGAAGTGGTCACCGGGGTCGCGCTTAGCCTCTTCCGCAAATCCTCGACGCCGCTACGAATCTCAGCTCGACGCTGCTCGGTGTCGGACCACGACGATAACGGCGCGGCGTGAGAATCGATCATCGTCAACGCCTTGTCTGCATATTGTCGCGCCAAGTCTTTCTGCCCGCCTGCCAAGTAAGCGTCGGCGAGGTTGAAGTGCGCGTCGGCGGAGTCCGGGTATGCGAGAAGGTTGAGCTTGAAGATCTCGATTGCGGCCTTCATCTCCATTGTGGCTTCGCGCAGATGGCCGGCTTTCTTGTCTGTCTCGGCCTGGCGCGAATAGCCCGACGCGATGATGTCCAGGCTGACCTCGGGAAACAACTGCGCTGTGGGATCACGCCTCCGCGCTTGCATCAATTGCTGCGTGACCTGGGCGGCTCCGCCGGGCGCTGCCAACTGGTTGAGGATGGCGGCGGCGCCCAGCGGATCGACGGGGGCGTGCCCTGGAGTCTTGATGAGCGTGGTGACGAACCGCTGCACGATGACGCCGGGAAGATCCGGATGAGTCTTGAAGAGATCGGTGCCGTGGCTGCCGGTGTCGGGAACTCTGGCGGGATCGCTGGTCTCATACCAGAGCCAAGGGGCTTCCTGGGCCGCGGAATAGTGGATGAGCTTCCTCATAGGACTGGAGGCTCTCGCGTAGAGCCAGAGCATGGCTTCCACGGTAGGGGGATATTCGTCCGTGTCGGCAACGACGAAGAGTTCGGGCAACTGTGAAGCTTGGTGGAGAAACTCGATGCCTGGACGAAAGGTCTCGCCCGACATCATGACGAGGGACTTTATGTCGCCGGGGTGCAGGCGGGCGGTTTCTACGGCATCGACAACTCCGAGGCTGCCGGCGCCTGCCAAGCCGATGACATCGCGCTGCACGCCGGGCTGCGAGATCAAGAACTGGAAGAAAAGCTCCACGTCGGCTGGCGTCTTCTGGAGGGCCTCTTCGAGTGTGCCGCCGCTGTCGCCGTGGGCGCGCTCGTCGACTGCGAGCGTGTTGATCCCAGCAGCCGCCAGCTGGTGGGCCACGTCGTCCCAGGAGGTACGTGTGCGGTTGCCCTGATGGAAGAGCAAGACGCCGGGGCCCGGCTTTCCAGCGTCGAAGTAGGTGGCCTTGAGCAAGGTGCCGTCGGCGGATTTCAGAGCGACGACGCGTGGACCAGGCACCCGCGCCGCCGGCTGCCGCTGCGCCTCGTTGGATCGAGAGCGCGCCGGACGCGGAGCTTGATCCTGTGTCTGGCCCTGACTGCCGGGGCTCGTTCCCAGGGCCACGAGCAGAATGAGCGCAAGTGGCGCAAGCCAAGACTGCTGCGAACCTCGCTTCATCGTAGCGGGGAGAGCAGACGTGGCGAGATGCCGTGCCAGAGCGATGTCGTCTCTTAGGTCAGTCTTTGCTTGCATACGGTCCCCTGGGGATTAGGTCCGACGTTTCTTGGGGCTCTTGTCTTCTAGCTACTATACAGCACGGTAGTGCTACTACAGTGTACGGCACTGGTCGATGAGAGTCAAGGTCGCAGCGTGAGGCTGCCGCCGGGGGCGCCACTGCTGCCCAAGCCCTTCTCCGCCAGGGATCTGCTCGAGAAGGTGCGCGAGGTGCTGGATCCGCCGCCCTGACGCAGCCGATGCCGCCGGCCGCTGCCGGCGTTTCGGATCTCTACGCCGCCGCTAAAGAGCCTGCGCTCTTACTTCACGCCGGCAGGCGGCTGGACGTTGCCGTACTCATAACGGAGGGACAAGTGGTTCGTACCGTTCTTGCCGACGGCCATATCCACTTCCGACTTCAGCGGCAGCCCTCTGCTCGCGGAGATCCAGATCAGCGAATCCGATTTCCCGTCCTCCCCTTCGCTCCGCGCGCTGTACACGGCTGCGGCTTCCCCGTTGACGGACTCGTCGCGCAGGTGGTGGCAGGTCTTTCTCGCCTTCTTGGCGGTCTCTTCGAGCTGCTTCAGCATGTCTCCCGCCGAGAGCGGACGGCTGCTCCACGTGTCGTGGATCAGCATGTAGATCATGCCGCCGGTATAAATGGATTCGCTGAGCTTGGGTTTCCCGCCCCCGGGGGTCAGGGTTATATAGATGTGAGTCGGCGTCGTGATCTGCTTTACCGCCGAGTCCCGGACCGCCTTGCAGCTCGTGTCCTCGGCGTTTGCCGTTCGCCCGGAGACGATTCCGACCAGCAAGGCGCAGGCGCTCGCGCGCGCGGCGACGGCAAGCGCATCGGCGAACCTCGCGCGGCGCGCGATCGGTCCTGCGTCGACTCTCCGGATAGTCTTGGTCAGCATGACTATCCAGATTATGTCACCGGGTCGCGAGGCGTCAATGCCGCAGGTGGGCGACGCCCTCCAGCGCTGCCGGCGAAGTAGGAGCGAGGGCAAAAAGCGAGTCTACGGCGGACAGGCGCCGCGCTCTTGCTCGGGACAATTCGCTCGCTGCAGCTCGCAGGCCCGCCGCCGGTCCTGCAATCTCTCCTCGACGAAGCCGGAGTAGAGGCACCGCCAGTGACGGAGCTTCTCCGCGTCGGACTGCAGCCGCTGCGCCTTCTGATACAAGGTATCCGCCAGCTCGAGGTTGCCCGTGAGCTCGTAGGCCTTGGCCAGGTTCCAGGTGTCGAGGGGGTCCGCCGGCGCCAGCTCGACCGCGCGGCGCAGGTAGGGGATCGCCTCGGCGTCTCGGCTGAGCATCTCCAGTACGGCGCCCATGTTGCCCATCACCTCGTGGGATCTCGGGTAATGCTTGCCAAGCACCTCCAGGAGCGCCAGGTCGGCGCGGAATTGACGCAGCTCGAAGAGCTCGGACGTATAGGGCAGCCACGCATCGAGCGCGTCGGCTCGCTGGTAGAGCCCGCAGCTCTCCTCGAGCGCTCTCGCCATCTCCTCGTAGCGCCCCGAAATCTCCAGGACGTGCAGGCGTCCCTGGTGGACCGAGAGGTCGAGCGGCGCCAGCTTCAGAGCCGCGCCGAGATGGTCGAGAGCCTGGTCCACCGCCGCCGGCTCATAGCCGGGGCCGATGAAGCCGCCGCCGAGGTCGTCTCCCTGGATGGAGATCTGGCTTCCGGCCCCGAGGGCGACGTTGGCCAGGCACTTGTGGGCTTCGATACGGTGTGGTCGGACCTGACGAACAAGTGTGGATCCGGCGACTACACTAATTCGAAAAGGCTTCCAAGAGAAGGGCCTATCTCGCGTCATCGCCCGGTGAGCGACTACCGGTGGGAACTCATGTCCATATTGCCATGATTCGGTTGCTCGGCAGCAAGTAATCGAGTACTGTCCAGGAGGGATCTGGATCCTTGCAGCGGCATCAGCACGGACTCCTGGTCCACCGGGTTCGGTGCCTTTCAGGACGCGGGTGCTGCTACCAGCGTAGTCAGGTATACAGGATCAGCTCCAGGGTCCTTCTTGGATCCATTCGAGCGTCGAGGCCGGCGCTCCCGCGAGGTGTGCGCCCGTGAAACGACAGGCCCTGTTGTACGCGATCTTCACGCTGGGATTCGCGGCTCTTGCCGTCGCGCAGGACTCGGACCTTCCCCTGTTCCTGCGTGACCGCGCCAAGGACAGCGACTACTTGCGACGCCGCGCCGAATACGTCGCCTTCCGCCGCGGCCTGTATTACAGCTCCCCCTACAACTCACGAGCCAGGGCCATCCGGGAGATGGAGACGCAGGAGCGGCGGCAGGGCCTGCTGGACTTCATTCTCAACGCCGCGCCGACGCCCGCGTGGACGCCCCTGGGGCCCACCGCGATCCCGGACTTCGGGAACCCTCCGGTGAGCGGGCGCGTCACCGCGATCGCCGTGCATCCCACGAACCCGAGCAAGCTCTACGTCGGCAGCGCCAATGGCGGGCTCTACCGCTCCCTCGACGGCGGCGCCTCCTGGACGCCGCTGATGGACGGCGCGCTCTCGCTCGCCATCGGATCGGTGGCCATCGATCCGGCCGACCCGACCCGGGTCTGGGTCGGGACCGGCGAGGCGAACGAATCCGGCGACAGCTTCGACGGCGTGGGCGTCTATCGCATCACCAGCGCCGAGTCGGCGTCGCCGACCTTGGAAGGGCCCTTCAATCTCGACGCCTCGGCGAATCCCGTGCTGACAGGCCAATCGATCAGCAAGATCATCGTCTCCTCCGCCGACCCCAATACCCTTTTCGTCGCTGCTGGGTGGCCTGGTATAGGTCCGCCCAGGACCTCCAGTCCAGGCCTCTATCGAACCGTGAATGCACTATCGGCATCACCGACTTTCGCTAAATTGGACGTGCCTACCGGGAACGCATACTTTCCGATCAGCGATGTCGTTGCGGAACCGGGCAATCCCGATCACCTGCTGTGTACGGTCCTGCTTGGCTCGACGCCCGGCGTGTGGAGCACCACCAACGCCAATGCGGTCTCTCCGGTCTTCAGCCGCACCCTCGTACTGCCTTCCAACACTCGGGCCGTGCTCGCCATCGACAAGGTGGGGAGCACGGTCACCGTCCTGGTGGCGGCGGCCGAGCCCGTCCCGGCCCCCTGCCCCGCCGGCGACGCCGGGACGCTGCGGCGTTCCGTCGATGGCGGCGCGACTTTCGGGGCCCCCCTGGCTGCCGCCAACGGCTTCTGCGGCCCGCAGTGCTGGTACGACCTCGCCGTCGCGGTCGACCCGGGCAACGCCGGGCAGATCTACATCGGCGGGGTGAGCTACAACTGCGGGCGCGCGGTCGCCGTGTCGGG
>DATNKH010000137.1:0-12598 GCA_035603475.1 Thermoanaerobaculia bacterium | reverse complement strand
TGGCCCCCTGCCTCCCTTTGGGCGAGGGTCCAGGTCTCCAGGGGAGGCGATTGAGGACTGCGGACCCTCGCCCAAAGGGCGGCAGGGGGCCAGATCCACCCCCTGCCGGCTGACCTGGGCGAAGGCGGCTGCCTACTCGGCGCCGACCGCCAGGTAGGTGCGGAGCTTCTCGTCCTCGAACTTGGCCTCCGCGGACGGCTCGCGGGCCATGAGCGAGACCAGGATACCGATCACGAAGGCCGCGGTCATCGAGACGATGGCCGGGTTGTTGATCGGGAACAGCGCCACCTTGTTGTGCAATATCTTGACCCACACCGTCGGGCTGAGGACGATCAGCAGCACCGACAGGAAGGCGCCGGTCAGGATCGACGAGACCGCGCCGGCGGTGGTGAAGCGCTTCCAGACGATCGACATCAGGAGCGCGGGGAAGTTGGCGCTGCAAGCCACCGCGAACGCCAGGCCGACCATGAACGCGACGTTCTGGCCCTTGAACAGTACGCCGAGGAGCACGGCGAGGACGCCGAAGACCACGGTGGCAAGCTTTGCCACTCGCACCTGCTCCTGCTCGGTGGCAACGCCCTTCTTCACCACGTTGACGTAGATGTCATGCGACAGCGCCGAGGCGCCGGCGAGCGTCAGGCCCGCCACCACGGCAAGGATCGTGGCGAAGGCCACCGCCGCGATGAAGCCCAGGAACGGCGTGCCGCCGAGGACCTCGGCGAGCATCGGCGCCGCCATGTTGCCGCCCGGGTCGACGGTCTTGATCATGTCGCGACCGACCAGCACCGAGGCGCCGAACCCGACGATCGGGATGATGATGTAGAAGTAGCCGATGAAGCCGGTGGCGTACAGCACCGAGGTGCGCGCCGCCTTGGCGTCGGGCACGGTATAGAAGCGCATCAGGATGTGAGGCAGGCCGAGCAGCCCGAACATCAGCGCCAGGCCGAGAGAGACCGCGTCGACTGCGCTGGTGACCCGGCCGCCCGGCTCGAGCGCCTTCTGGCCGAGCTTGTGCGACACCGCCTGGTAGAGGTCGCCGGGGCTCCAGCTGAACTGGGCCAGCACCATCAGGGTCAGGATGGTGACGCCGACAAGCAGCAGCACCGCCTTGACGATCTGCACCCAGGTGGTGGCGATCATGCCCCCGAACAACACGTAGGCCAGCATCACCGCGCCGACGATCAGCTCGGCGTAGACGTAAGGGATGCCGAACATCAGCTTGATCAGGCTGCCCGCCCCCACCATCTGGGCGATGGTGTAGAACAGCACGGTGAGGATGCCGCCGATCGCCGCCGCGATGCGCACCGGCGTCTGCTTCAGGCGGAAGGCGACGACGTCGGCGAAGGTGTACTTGCCGAGGTTGCGCAACGGCCCGGCGATCAGGAACATCAGGGCCGGCCAGCCCACCAGCCAGCCGGTGGCGTAGATCATGCCGTCGTAGCCCTCGAGCGCCACGATGCCGGCGATGCCGAGGAAGGAGGCGGCGCTCATGTAGTCGCCGGACAGGGCGAGGCCGTTCTGGAAGGCGCTCACCGTGCGGCCGGCGGCATAGAACTCCTTCGTCGAGCGGGTGCGCTTGGCGGCCCAGTAGGTGATGTACAAGGTGATCGCGACGATGACGAAGAAGAAGATGATGGCGGAATTGTTCCGCTGGCCTATCACGGTCTGCGCGGCGGTTTGCGCGGCTTGCATGTCGGTTCCTCCTCGCTACTTCTTCATCTCTTCGACGAGGCGGCTCACCTCGACGTCGTGGACGCGGTTCGCCCAGACGACGTAGATGAAGGTGAGCACCCAGGCGGCCACGATGACGCCCACGCCGATCGGGATGCCGAGCGTCGTGTATTCGCCGATCTTCTGCGCCAGGAAGGGCTTGTCGGCGGCGATCAGCAGGATGTAACCGTAGTAGACGATGAACAGCACGATGGTCAGGACGATCGCGATCGTCCACTTGCCGCGTACAAGCCGCTTGAAGTCGGGGGACTCGAGCATCTCGTGCGTCGATTTTGCCATTCCTTCTCCTCCTCTCCAGAGGGCGACAGAGGTTCTACCAGATGAAGATCTGGTATTGAAGCTGATACTGGTTGCGGCTGACCTGTCCGGTTCCTTGGAGGCGAGTATAAGCGAACTTCACGTCGGAATTGTGGCCGTGGGGGAAAAACCCCAACCCGAAGGTGGTGCGCTTCTGGTCCGGGTTGCTGCGATGGTCGAAGTTCTCCCTGCTGTACTGAAAGAATGGCTGGGTCTTGATGGCGCCCAGGTAGTAGCCGGCCTCGGCCAGGATGGTGTTCTGCTTGGGTATGGGGATGAAGGTGCCGCCATCCCACTTGGTGTAGTCGAACTGCAGGGTGACGCCGTCGCCGTTGCCCACCGGCTGGTCCCAGAAGAAGTCGCCGGTGTAGGCGGAGTACTGCTTCTGGCGGTCGAAGCTGCCGCCGATCTCCATGCTCTGGATCTGGCCGAGCGAGGTGCCGCGATAGAACAAGCCGGTCTGGGCGCCGAACACCCACAGCGACAGCCGCCCGGCATAGCGGAAGGCGTTGACCTCGTCCTTGCCGCGGTTGCCCTGGAAAATGCCGAGGCGGTACTCGAGATGGTCGCTGCCCAGGTAGCCGCGCGCCTGGGCGCCGTAGTCGCGGCCGACGTTGCCCTGGATGGCGCCGGTCTCGGTGAAGGTGAAGGGGCCGAAGTCGAGCGGCATCAGCTGGGCGGACGAGGTGTTGTGGTTGTAGCTCTGGGCGAGCAGGATCTCGCCGCCGTCGAGCTGGAACTCGTGGGCGAAGGTGTAGGTGACCACGAAGTCCTGGATGTAGATCGAGGTGTTGACGTTCTTGGTGCCGTCGGCGTTGCCCTTGCCGAGGTTGGGACTGTCGGTGTCGAAGTACACCGACAGCTTGTCGCCGTACCTGAACTGCCCGACCAGCCGCAGGCGGCGGAAGTAGAGGTCCTTCGCCGAGTCCTTGCCGTCAGGGGTGTCGATGTCCTGGCCCTGTAGCTGGCCCAGGACGCCGAGCTTGACGGAGCTACTGCCGTCCGCGGAGCTGAACTGCAGCTGGGCCGCCACGGGATGGGCCGCGAGCGCGGCGGCCGCGGCGGCGACGGCGAGAGCGGACCAACCCATGCGCCGCGAGAAGCCTCCCATGAGCAACTCCTTTCTCGAGCGATGCCTGCCAGGCAGGCGGAACGGATGCGTCGTAGCGTAGCGTTTCTTGATGAAATATACACTAGGTCGGACGGAAGAGACCCGCGGGATCGGTGCCGAGCATGCCGGCCTGGAAGGAGAGGGGATCCAGGTGGGACAGGCCGGCGACCATCCCGGCGGTCATCACCGGGGTGCGGTCGAGAGCGTCGAGCCGCTCCGCGATCGTCTCCAGGCCGTCGTCGTCCTCCATCCAGGCGAGGCCGTCCAGCAGCGAGAGATCGAGCGGCACGGTGAAGCCGCGCAGAGTCTTCTCGCCGAGGACGTTGTAGAAGACCTCGAAGTAGGACATCACCAGCTCGCGCAGGCTCTGGTAGACGGCCTCGCGGAACCGCAGGCCGACGAAGTTGGATTTGGCCAGCGCGCCCCAGCAACCGTCGCGCTGCCACAGCGCCAGCATGTGGTCGTCGTCGCGCTCCGCGTAGAGGTCGACGACGAGCGGCGGGAAGCCCAGCCGGCGCAGCGCCGCCGCCGCCATCAAGGCGCCGTCGAAGCAGTGGGCGCGGCGGTCGCGCAGGACCCGGCGCGGGCAGCGGTAGAACTTGTCGGCGCTGTACGGGATCGAGTCGAGGAACGCCTGGATGCTCGCCGGGCTGTCGAGGCCCGCCAGCAGCTCGCGGTCGCCGGCGTCGAGCGCGCCGAGGAAACGCTCCATCGCCGGCGCTGACCGCGGCCGGGGCGGCGCGGCCGGCTCACTCATCGATCAGCAGCCCCAGGAGGTCCGAGGTGGTGATGATGCCGACCGGCCTGCCGTCGCGGGTGACCAGCAGGCGGTGGACGTGGCTGTCGAGCATGCGGCTGGCCACCTCGGAGACGGTGGCGTCCTCCGGCACGGAGTCGATCGCGGGAGTCATGATGTCGCGGACCAGGACGTCGTCCTCCGGAAGATAGGGCTCGTCCTCCTCGTCGAGGGCGTCGAGGGCGTCGAGGGCGTTTCCGGCGTTGCCGGCGACCTCCGCCGCGACGGCGCCGGGGCCAGGGCCGAGATCGACGCCGGCAGCGGCGCCGGCGTCGGCGTCGATGTCGGCGTCGGCCGGGCCGGCCAGCATCGCTTCGGCGATGTCCACGGTCGACACCACGCCGACCATGCGGCCGCCGCCATCCTCCACCGGCGCGCCGGTGATCTGGTGGTGGATGAGGTAGGCCGCCAGCTCGCGCAGCGTCATGTCCTCGCGCACGGCCAGCACCTTGGGGTTCATCAGGTCGGCGGCGGTGATCGGCCTCATCGCGATCTCGTTCTTCCCGGAGCGGGTTCGTTCACGGCATCATACGAGAACACCGGGGCGCCGCAGTGCACTAAAATGGCCCGCCGACTCCATGCCGACCGAGGGAGAGCCGAGATGCCCCGTCCGCGACCTGCCAGTCTTGCCCTGCTCACCCTGCTCGCTGGGGGATCCCTGGCTGCTTTGGCGGTCCGACCCGCCACGCCATCCACTCGCAGCTCACCCGCCGGCCCACCGCGCGCGGCCGCCGGGCTCGACGGGGCCGGCGGCGGCGAAGCCGTCGACCTCGAGGTGGTGACGCGCATCCGCGACGAGGGCTTCCACCGCTCGCAGGCGCTGGCCACCGCCGCCTATCTCACCGACCGCATCGGTTCGCGGCTCACCGGCACCCCGGAGCTCAAGGAGGCCAACGAATGGACCCGGCGCCAGCTCGCCGGCTGGGGGCTGGCCAACGCGCACCTGGAAGCGTGGCGGTTCGGGCGCGGCTGGTCCTTCAGCCGGGCCATCGTGGCGATGGCGATGTCGCCGATGGCGGCGGCCCCGGGGGCGCCCGCGGCGGCAGGGGCGGCAGCGGCGGCATTGGCACCGGCGGCGCCGGCGGCGACGAAGACGATCCCGGCGGCCGCGCCCCCGGAGACGAGCGCGCCGCGATGGACGCAGCTGCAGGCGCTGCCCAAGGCGTGGACGCCGGGCACCGCGGGCGAGGTGCGCGGCGAGGCCGTGCGGGTGACCATCGACGCGGCAGGCGACATGGACCGCTACCGCGGCAAGCTGGCGGGCAAGGTCGTGCTGCTCGACAAGGCGCACGACGTCGCCGCCGGCGCGGCGGCGCCGGAGCCCCGGCGCTTCACCCCCGAGAAGCTGGCCGAGCTCGCCGCCTTCAGCGTCAACTCGGGACCGAGCGCCGCCGACCGCCAGGTGCGGCGGGAGCGCTTTCGCCTGCGCGGCCAGGTGCGCCGTTTCCTGGTCGAAGAGAAAGCGCTGGCATCGATCGAGGTCAGCCCGCTGCCCTGGGGGCTCATCCGGGTCATGGGCGGCGGCCCCTACAAGGAAGGCGACGACCCGGCGGTCACCGGCCTGGTGATGGCGGCCGAGCCCTACGACCGGCTGGTGCGGCTGCTCGACGCCGGGCAGCGGGTCGAGCTCGCCATCGACGTCCAGGCGCGCACCTGGGACGACGACCCGATGGCCTACAACACGATCGCCGAGATCCCCGGCAGCGAACCGCGCGGCGAGGTGGTCATGACCGGCGCGCACCTCGACTCCTGGCACGCCGGCACCGGCGCCACCGACAACGCCGCGGGCTGCGCCGTGGCGATGGAGGCGGTGCGCATCCTGTCCGCGCTGCATCTCGCGCCTCGCCGCACCATCCGCGTCGCGCTGTGGACCGGGGAGGAGGAGGGGCTGCTGGGATCGGCGGCCTACGTCTCGCGTCACTTCGCCTCGCGGCCGGAGCCGGCCGGCGGCACCGGCGGCCTCCCGTCCTTCATGGTCGAGCCGCAGGGGCCGCTCACCATCCAGCCGGAGCACGCGAAGCTCTCGGCCTACTTCAACGTCGACAACGGCAGTGGCAGGGTCCGCGGCATCACGGCGCAGGAGAACGCCGCCGTGCAGCCGATCTTCACCGCCTGGCTGGCGCCGCTCGCCGACCTCGGAGCCACCACCGTCAGCCAGCGCAGCGTCGGCGCGACCGATCACGTCTCTTTCGACCGCGTCGGGCTGCCGGGCTTCCAGTTCATCCAGGACGGGCTCGACTACATGGGCCATACCCACCACACCAACGCCGACGTCTACGACCACCTCGACGCCGATGACCTCGTCCAGGCGTCGGTGGTCCTCGCCTCGTTCCTCTACGACGCCGCGAGCCGCCCCGGGATGCTGCCGCGCAAGCCCCTGCCGGCCAGCGCCCCGGCACCCGCGGCGCCTCCGGCGACGGCGCCAGCCCGGCCGGCTGGCTCGGCTCGGCCAGCTCCGGCAGGCCCGGCAGCCGCTCCGAAGGTGGTGCCGCCGGGCGCGCCTCCGGCCGGGCCGGCAGGACAGGCGCAGCCGCCGCACGGCGCGGTCCGGCGATGACGGCGGGCGAGGGCGGCAGCGCGGGCGGGAGAGGAGACGAGGGCCGGCGTGTCCGGCGCTGCCCCTGGGCGGGCAGCGATCCGCTGTATCTCGACTATCACGACCGGCAGTGGGGAGTGCCGGTCCACGACGACCGCGAGCTGTTCGAGATGCTGCTCTTGGAAGGCGCCCAGGCCGGCCTGTCGTGGCTCACCATCCTGCGCCGCCGCGAGGAGTACCGCCGGGTGTTCGCGGGCTTCGATCCGCACCTGCTGGCACGCTGGGGCGAGCGCCAGATCGCCAAGGCGCTGGCCGACCCGGGGATCGTCCGCAACCGCCTCAAGGTGGCGGCGGCGGTGCGCAACGCCCGCGCCTTCGTCGCCCTCGCCGAGGAGCGCGGCAGCTTCGACCGCTACCTCTGGGAGCTGGCCGGCGGGGAGCCGCGCCAGAACCGCCGGCGGCAGCTCGCCGACCTGCCGGCGGAGACCGCCGAGTCGCGGGCCCTGAGCCGCGACCTGCGGGCCCGCGGCTTCACCTTCGTCGGCCCCACCATCTGCTACGCCTTCATGCAGGCAGTGGGCGTCGTCAACGACCACCTGGTGAGCTGCTTCCGGTACAAGGAAGTGGCTGCGCTAAAGGGCTCTCGTAACTAGGGCTTCGTTATCTTGACCAACTTGACGTCGAACACCAGCATGCCCTCGGGCTTGCCGGCCTCGCCGCGGTAGGCCAGGCTCTTCGGGATCCAGAAGCGGCGCGTCTCGCCTTCGACCATCAGCGGGATGCCTTCGCGCCAGCCGGCGATCACCCGGTCGAGGCGGAAGAACGACGGCACTCCCTTCGGGATCGACGAATCGAACATCTTGCCGTCGGTCGTCCAGCCGGTGTAGTGAACCAGCACGTTGGCGTTCGCCGACGGGTGGCGGGTGCCGCGGCCGGGGTTGAGCACCTTCGAGGCCAGCCCCGAGGCGGAGCGCTGGGCGTCGGCCGGCGGCGCCGCGACGTCGGCCGGCACGTCCGGCGCGTGCAGGATGTCGAGCAGCTCGACGTCGAAGACCAGCATGCCCTGCGGCCGGTCCGGGCGGCCGGCATAGGCGAGCTTCTCGGGGATCCAGAGGCGCCGCTTCTCGCCCTCGACCATCAGCTGCACCCCCTCCGTCCAGCCGGCGATCACCTTGTCGAGCGGGAACAGCGCCGGCTTGCCGCGAGCGACCGAGGAGTCGAACATCTTGCCGTCGGTCGTCCAGCCGGTGTAATGGACCTTGACCTTGTCGGTCGCGAGCGGATGATCGGAGCCGGTGCCGGGCTGCAGCACCTTCGAGGCCAGGCCCGAGGGAGTGACCTCGGCGTCGGCCGGCGGCGCCGCGACGTCGGGAGGGGCCGGGATGGTCTTCCCCGCCTCGGCGGCGGGGGCCGCGGCCGGGGCGGCGGCGCTCGCGGCGGCTCCCAATGACCAGAGCGGCCAGAGCGACAGGGCGACGGCGAAGGCGGCGAGGCGGCGCGCGTGCGAGGCCGCGGCTCCGCCTGTTGCCAGTCGCGGCACTTCTTGCTGGACGGTTCTCATGGCGCGTACCTTACCGCGCCGCCCCGGGGCCGGGCAACCGGTAGTGGGTCCTTTCCCCGCGAGGGCCGGGCAAGCGTCTTCACCGCGCGGCCGTGTTAGGTTAGGCTCGATCGCGGCCGGCGCTCGACGCTACCCGGCGATCGACTCGAAAGGACCGTCTCCGGATGCGAAGCTCCCGCGCAGCAGTTCCCTTCCTCGCCCCCGCCGCCATCGCCATCCTCGCCATCTGCGCCATCTGCGCATGGCCGCCGCCGGCCACGGCAGCGCCGGTCAGCGTCGCGCCGCCGGCGCTCGACGTCCGTGACCGCCAGCTGCCCAACGGGCTGCGAGTGCTGATGCTCGAAGACCACACCGTGCCGGTGGTGTCGGTGGAAGTCTGGTACCACGTCGGCGGCAAGAACGAACCGCCCGGCCGCAGCGGCTTCGCCCACCTCTTCGAGCACCTGATGTTCAAGGGATCGGCGCACGTCGGCGCCGAGGAGCACAGCCACTTCATCGAGTCGATCGGCGGGCGCGACAACGCCACCACCGACTGGGACCGCACGCTCTACTTCGAGACCATTCCCAGCAACTACCTCGAGCGCATCCTGTGGATGGAGGCCGACCGCATGCAGACGCTCGACGTCTCGGAGGCCAACTTCCTCGCCGAGCGCCAGGTCGTCGAGGAGGAGCGGCGGCTGCGCGTCGACGATCCGCCGTTCGGACGGCTGCTCGAGATCGTTTTCGCCAAGACATTCACCACCCATCCCTACCGCATCCTGCCGATCGGCAGCATCGCCGATCTCGACGCCGCCACCCTCGCCGACGTGCGCGCCTTCTACCGCACCTGGTACGTGCCAAACAACGCCACGCTGGTGATCGCCGGCGACCTGGACCCGGCGCTCACCATGAAATGGATCGAGGCATACTTCGGCCCCATCCCGAAGGGGCCGCCGCTGCCGCGCGAGGTGGCGTCCGAGCCGGCGCAGACCGCGGAGCGGCGGGAGGTGGCCCATGACGCCAAGGCGCCGCTGGCGGCCGTGATCCTCACCTTCCACGTGCCGGCGGCGAAGGACCCCGACCTCTATCCGCTGCAGGTGGCGAGTCACATCCTGTCGGAGGGCGAGAGCTCGCGGCTCTATCACCAGCTGGTCTACGAGCGGCAGATCGCCGTGGCAGCGGGCGGCCAGGCCTTCTCGCTCGAGGACCCCGGGGTCTTCTTCTTCTTCGCTTATCTCCAGCAGGGGCAGAAGCCGGAGGCGGGAGAGGCGGCGCTGCAGCAAGAGATCGACCGGTTGCGCGCCGAACCGGTGAGCGCCGCCGAGCTCGAGAAGGCCAAGAACCAGATCGTCGCGCAGCGCGTGTTCGACCGCGCCAAGGCCCAGGAGAAGGCGAGCGCCATCGGCGAGGCCGCCGTCATCCTGGGCGACGTCTCCCGGGTCAACCACGAGCTCGACCAGTACCAGAAGGTCACCGCCGAGGACGTCCAGCGGGTCGCCAGGCAGTACTTCACGACCCAGAACCGCACCACCGTCTTCATGCTCCCCGCGGCGATGCGGCCGGCCCCAGTCCCGGGCGGCGCGCCAGGAGGCTCGCGATGACCGGTCACGGAACCGCCCCCACTCGCCGCTGGTCTCGGCTCCCCTGGCCGGCCGGCGCCAGGGTCGCGATCGCCAGGGTGTTCCTGGCCCTGGCCGCGATCGCCGCGGCCGCCGCGGAGCCGCGGGCCGTCGCGGTGCCGCCGCGGCCGCCGGCGCCGCAGCCCATGCGCGAGCTGCGCTTCCCGGCTTTCGAGCAGCGCACGCTGCCGAACGGACTGCGCCTGGTCGTCATCGAGCGCCACGCCCAGCCGGAGGTGAGCCTGCGGCTGATGCTTCCCGCGGGCAAGCTCTACGAGCCCGTCGGCAAGGCCGGCCTGGCGAACGCCACCGCCGATCTCCTCACCCAGGGCACCGCCAGCCGCTCGGCGCAGCAGATCGCCGCCGCCATCGACGGCGTGGGCGGCTCCCTCGACGCCGGCTCCGGCGCCGACTTCGCCTATGTCACGGCGGCGGTCACTTCCGACCAGCTCGACCTCGCCCTCGAGCTGCTCGGCGACGTGGTGCTCCATCCCAGCTTCCCCGCCCCCGAGATCGAACGCTGGCGGCACAAGAGCCTGAGCAGCCTCGAGTTGCAGCGGGCCAACCCGGGGTATCTCGCCGAGATCGCTTTTCAGCGCCTGGTGTTCGGCACCTATCCTTACGGGGTTCCCGCGAGCGGCACCCCGGAGTCGGTGCGCGCGCTGACCCGCGACGACCTGGCGGCCTTCCACCGCTCCCATTACCTGCCCAACGGCGCGATCCTGGCGGTGGTGGGCGACTTCCGGCCGGACCAGGCGCTGGCCGGGGTCGAGCGGGTCTTCGGCGCCTGGGCGAAGGGCGCGGCGCCGCGGCCGCCGGCGCTCGAGCTGCCGGCCTGGCCGCGGCAGAAGGTCCTCGTCGTCGACAAGCCCGACGCGGTCCAGACCCAGATCCGGGTCGGCCAGGCGGCCCTCGCCTACACCGATCCCGACTTCTTCACCGCCACCGTCTATGGCACGGTGCTCGGCGGCAGCTCCTCCGGCCGCCTGTTCAAGGAGATCCGCATCAAGCGCGGGCTCGCCTATGGCGCCTATTGCGGCTTCTCCGAGCAGCTGGTCAGCGGCAGCTTCGCGGCCCGCACCTCGACCAAGACCGCCTCGACGATGCAGGCGCTGCGCCTCACCCTCGACGAGGTTGCCGGCATGGCCAAGACGCCGGTCCCGGGGGCCGAGCTCGACGAGGCCAAGACCTACCTCAACGGCGCGTTCCCGCTCGAGATCGAGAGCGCCGGCGAGGTCGCCGCGCGGGTCCTCACCACCCTCGGCTACGGTCTCGGCAGGGAGTTCCTGGACAGCTACCGCGATCGCATCGCCGCGGTCACCGCGGCCGCGATCCAGCGCTTCTCCGCCACCCGCATCCACCCTGAACGGAGCGTGGTGGTGCTGGTCGGCAACGCCGCCGCCTTCGGCCCCGAGCTCGCCAAGCAGCTGGGGCCCTTCGAGACCATCCCCGCCGCCGAGCTCGACCCGCTGGCGCCCGATCTCCGGCGGCGTCCTGCCGCCACCGGAGACAAGGCACCGCCACCGCGACCAGGAAGCGACCGCGGTCCCGGCGGCTGATTGGCAAGCGTGACCCCCTCGGCCGGCCGGCCCCAGTCCGCGGCCGGCGAGGCCTGGCGGCTGGCGGCGGCGTTCGCCGTCTACGCCCTGCTCGCCGCGCTCTACCTGCGCCCGATCTGGCGCGTCCTCGGCACCCACCTCGCGGCGGGCCTCGGCGATCCGCTGTTCAACCTCTACATCCTCAAGTGGGTGGCACACGAGGCGCACCGCGGCTTCGCGGGCTTCTGGGACGCGCCGTTCTTCTATCCGGCGCACGACGTGCTCGCCTACTCCGATCACCTGCTCGGCCCGGGCCTGGCGGCGGCGGCCTTCACCGCCCTGGTGCCCGACGGCGTACCGCGCTGGTTGCCCGCCTACAACCTCCTCCTCTGGTCGTCGTTCGCCGCGACCGGCCTCGCCGCCTGCTTCGTGCTGCGCCGGGGCGGATTCGGCTGGGCCGCGGCATGGCTCGGCGGCTTCATGTACGCCTTCTCGCCGTTCCGCTGGGACCAGCTCACCCACCTGCAGGTCCTGCTCATGCAGCTCATCCCGCTGACCCTCTGGAGCTTCGACCGCCTGCTCGAGCGCCCCAGCCGCTCGCGGGCGGCGCTCTTCCTGGGCTGCTACCTGCTCCATCTCTCGGGCGGCTGTTACCTGGCCCTCATGATCCACGTGCCGCTCGCAGTGCTGCTCGCCAACCGGCTGCCCGAGCTTCGCCGCACCGGCCGCTGGCGCGTCGAGCTGCCGCTCCTCGGCGGCACCGCGATGATCGCCGCCGCGGCCGCCGGCTCGCTCTTCGGCAAGTACCGGGAGGTGGCGCGCGCCGCCGGCCTGCACTGGGGGCCGGGCGTGCTCCGCACCTGGGGAGCGAGCCTCCTGTCGTTCCTGACGCCGTCGGAGTCGAACTTCTACTCCGCGCTGCTGCCGGAGTTCCTGCACCGGCCCGAGAACACGCTCTTCCCGGGCTGGCTGGCAGCCGGCCTGGCGCTGGTCGGAGCCTCCGACCTGTGGCGCCGGTACTCGACCGACGGGGTCGCGAGTGCCTCGTTCCCTTGCCTCCCTTTGGGCGAGGGCCTCGAAGGGCACCGACCGAGGACTTCGGATGCCTCGCCCAAAGGGAGGCAAGGGGACGAGGCACCCGCGACCCCGTCGGCGAAGCTCCCGGCCTGGCAGCGTGCCATCCTCGTGGCCTTGCTGGCGCTGGCCGCCGTGGGCTGGCTGGCCGGTGAAGCGCGCACCTGGAGCGCACCGACGGCGCCGCTCTTCCACCTCGAGGGGCTGCCGCGCTGGGCGACGCGCAACTACCACGTGCCGCTGGCGCTGGTGGCGCTGGGATGCGGCGGCTGGCTGGTCTTGCGCCGGCGCTGGAAGGGATTCCGGGCATCGCGCTGGAGCGAGCTCGATCCCTGGCCACGAGGCCTGCTGGCGGC
>DATNKH010000136.1:0-3067 GCA_035603475.1 Thermoanaerobaculia bacterium | reverse complement strand
GGCCGGGGAGCCATCCGCCGCCCACGGCCCTCTCTCCCCCCACTCGGCTACCGGTCTCTTCGGCCAACCGCGGTGAATTCCCAGTTCTTCGGCCACCGATGGCGGGCTGCGAATACAATGCGGCGCGGGATGGTGCGGGCTCTTGGCATCGACTTCGGCGAGAAGCGGATTGGCATTGCCATCTCCGACCCGGCGGGGCGGCTGGCCGTGCCGCTGACCACGTTGGCTCGCCGCGACGATCGCTCGGCGATGGCGGCGATCGCCGAGATCGCTCTCCGCGAGGGTGTCGGACGGCTGGTGCTGGGCGAACCGGTGCGGCTGGACGGGACGCGCGGGCCGGCGGCGGCGCGGGTGCGGCGATTCGGCGAACGGCTGGCCGCGAGGACGGCGCTGCCGCTCACCTTCGTGGACGAGGCGCTGACCAGCGTCGAAGCGGCGGCGCGCTTGCGGGCCGCCGGGGTCGATCCGCGGCGGGAGCCGGAGAGGATCGACGCGCTCGCGGCGCAGATCGTCCTGCAAGAAGAGCTGGACCGCGGCCTCGCGCGGGACGCCCAGGGGCCGGTGGCAGGGGACCCTGAGACCGGTTGACATCCCGAGACATGGCGACCAACGGCAAGGCGGCGAAGGACGAGCCCGGGGGCCGGCCCCCGGCCGGCGGCGCCCGCGACTCACGCAGTGCCCGCGAGCGGCGCCGGCGGCGGCGGCGCCGCCGGCGGCTGGGATGCTTCCTGGCGCTGCTGCTGGCGGTCGCCGCGGCCGGCGCGGCCGCCTACGGCTGGTGGGTCATCCTCCCCTACCAGGGCTACCCGGGCATCGAGAAGCTGGTCGAGGTCGCTCCCGGGACCGGCGCCGGCCGCATCCTCGAGCAGCTGGGTCGCGAAGGAGTGCTGTCGAGCCCGCTGATCGCGCGCGCCTACCTGGTCTACGTGCTGAGGAGCCCGCCGCTGCAGGCGGGCGAGTATCGCTTCGCCGGCCCGATGACGTTCCCCGAGGTCCTCCGCAAGCTGGTTCGAGGCGACGTGATCTCGCGGAGCGTGACGATCGTCGAAGGGTTCTCCCTGGAGGACGTCGCCGACCAGCTGGCGCGGGCCGGCGCCGGCCGGCGCGAGGTGTTCCTCGAGAAGATGCGTTCGCCGGCGCTGATCGCCGACCTCGATCCCGCCGCCCCGGACCTCGAGGGCTATCTCTATCCCGAGACCTATCGCTTCCGCGTCGGCACCTCCGAGGCGGAGATCGTCGCCACCTTAGTGAAGACCTTCCGCTCGCGGTTCGAGCGCCATGTCCGGCCCATGCTCCCCATGCTCGCGGGGGGGGCCGGCGGGACAGGGCCTGCCGGGGGCGCCGGGGGCGCCGGGGCCGGGAGCGCCCGAGGCGGGGGCGCCGCGGCCGGGGCATCCGGCAACCTTGCGACGGTGCGCGAGGTGGTCACTCTCGCCAGCATCGTGGAGAAGGAGGCGCGGGCGAGCTCCGAGCGGCCGATCATCGCCGGCGTCTACCGCAACCGCGTGCTGCGCCACATGGCTCTCGACGCCGACCCCACCGTGATCTTTGCGCTGCGGCGTCTCGGACGCTGGGATGGCAGCATCCATCACGACGACCTGCGCCTCGATTCGCCGTACAACACCTACCGCTATGCCGGTCTGCCTCCCGGGCCGATCTGCTCGCCCGGCCTGCCCAGCCTGCAGGCCGCCGCGCGGCCGGCGGACGTCCCCTATCTGTACTTCGTCAGCCGCAACGACGGCACGCACGTCTTCGCCACCACTCTCGAAGAGCAGAACCGCAACGTCGACATCTGGCAGCGGCGGTACTGGCGGGAGCGGCGCCAGCAGGAGCGGCGCGACGCGGCGGGCGGGGCGACGCTTCATTGACAGTTCCGAGGGGGTGGTGTATCAAGCGAAAAAGCGCAGACCTGCCGCGCCGCTCTTAGCATGACCGCACCCGAGGCTGTGGACCGGGCCAGGAGGAGGCATCCATGAACATCCCAGAAGAATTCGGGAATTACCTTCTGCTCAAGAAGTTGAGAGAGGACGCCCTCGGGGAGACCTTCCGCGCCGGCCGGGTCGGCCGGGACGGCATCGAGCAGGTCGTGCTGCTGCGCGTGTTCAACGGTCAGGGAATGGACGGCGAGAGACTCTGGCAGCGGATCTCCGGCCGCGCCTCGGTGCAGCAGGCCCTGCGCAGCCCCAACATCGGCACCGGCGTGGACCTCGGCAAGGTCCGCAGCTTCCCGTATGCGGCCTACGACTACATCTCGGGCAAGAACCTCGCGACCCTCTTCGCCCAGGCGGCGCGGCAGCGGCAACCGATCCCGATCGACCACGCGCTGCTGATCACCGAGCGCCTGGCGCTGGCGTTGGCGGCGGCCCACGAGACGCGGGTGCAGGACGAGCGCCTGCTGCACGGCTTCGTGGTGCCCCACCTGGTGATGATCTCGAACGAAGGCGAGACCCGCATGCTCGGCTTCGAGGTCGCGCCAGGCTTCCGCGACCTGTGGGCGGGCGGTTGGCGCAGCGACGACCTGCGGGGGTACCTCGCGCCGGAGGCGGCGGCCACCGCGGCGGCGGCGAAGACCGACGACGTCTACTCGCTGGGCGCCATCCTGTTCGAGCTGCTGGCGAGCGAGCGGCTGCCGCTGTCTCTGAACAGCCGGGGAGGTCCGGCCGACGGGGCGACTTACGGTCCGCTGGCGACGCTGATCGACGGGCTCGTCCTGCCGAACGAGGGGACGCCCCTGCCTGCCGCCGTCGCCGCGCTGCTCAAGAAGAGCCTGGCGCCCCCCGAGCAGCGCATCCCCGACGCCGTGACCTGGCACAAGACGATCTCGAAGCTGATGATCGACGGCCAGTTCAGCTCGACCACCTTCAACCTCGCCTTCTTCATGCACAACCTCTTCCGCGACGAGATCGACCGCGAGAGCCAGGAGATCGAGGCCGAGAGGAAGCTCGAGCTGCCGCAACGCCTGCTTGCGGGCACGGCGGGTGCGGCAGGCGCCGCCGCGGGAGCCGGTGCCGCCGCCTTCGCAGCCGCCGGCGCCGCCGCCGGCGTGGCCTCGACTCACGCCGGCGCG
>DATNKH010000135.1:0-3329 GCA_035603475.1 Thermoanaerobaculia bacterium | reverse complement strand
TCGAGCACCTCGTTGGTCCGTTCCAGTTGGCGCAGGCGCTCATCCAGCGCCTGGCTGGAAGGGGGTTGCGGGGCCGTCTCCTGCAGCTCGCGCAATGCGTCCTCCCGCGGCCTGCGCTGCTCGTCCTGCACCTCGGCGCGCAGGCTGCGCCGGAGCGCCGGGATCGCGCCCGGATCGCCCAGCTCCGCCAGGGCCTCGGGCACCTTCAGACGCACCTCGAAGTCAGGATCGCTCAGGTAGTCCTCGAGGGCTCGAAGCACCGTGCTGCGCCGCGCGTCATCTCCGCCGTGGCCGTCGTGGCCGCCCTGGCCGCCGTGGCTGCCGTGGCCGGCGTAGATGGCGAGCGCCAGCATGGCGTCGGCGCGGCCCGGTTGCGGGCTGCCGTAGCGGGCGAGCCGGAGCGCCTGGGGCAAGGCCTCGGGGGCGCCGAGCTCGGCCAACGCCTTGATCGCGGCGCGGGGCACCGCTTCGAGGAAGCTGCTTTGGCCGAGGGCCCGCAGCAGCGGCGGCGTCACCTCCTGCCGGCGGTCCTGGAATTGTCCGAGCGACGCGGCCGCCGCGGCGCGGGCCTGATAGCTCGCGTCGCCCTCCAAGGCCCGCACCAGCGGCGCGATCAGCTCGCGCTGCTCCGGAAAGGCCCCGAAGCCGGTGAGCACCGCCGCGCGGACGCGCGCATCGGTGTCGCCGGCGCCCTGCCGCAGCGCCTGGAGCGCCGGCTCGGTGGCGATCCGGGCAAGCGCCGCCGCGGCGACCAGCCGCGCGCCGAAGAAGCGGTGGTGCAGCAGCGTCTCGCCGAGCGCCGCCACCGCCTCGTCGCCCCCCAGCTCGGCCAGCGCCCGCAGCGCGTCGAGCTGAGCCGGCAGCGGCAGCGGCGCCCGCAGCTGCTCGACCCATTCGGCCGCCGGCTTGTCGAACTCGAGGCTCTTCAGCAGCGCACCCCCGGGATCGAAGACGACGGTGCGCGGGCGGACCGGGCAGGGAAGATAGAGGTCCTGCAGCGGCAGCGCGGCCATCGCCACGCGGCGCAGCGCCGGCGTCCCCCGGCCGTCGAGCAGCGCCACCTCGACCGGGAACGAGAACAGGCCGGTGGCGCCGTCCAGCGCTTGGGTCTGGCGCACCTCGAGGCGCACCAGGCCCGTCGCGGCCTGGAACTCCCAGCGCAGCTTGATCTCGGGGTAGCCGGCGCGATAGACGAACTGGTCGAAGAGCGACCCCAGATCGACGCCCGCCGCATCCTCGAAGGCGATCTCGAGGTCGCGGCTGGTGACCGTGCCGAAGGCATGCCGCGCCAGGTAGGTGCGGACCCCCCGCCACCATCCCTCCTCCCCGACCAGCTCATGCAGCATGTGCAGCACCCACGCGCCCTTGTCATAGGTGTGGGCGTCGAACATCCGGATCGGGCTGACATAGCGCGACGTGACCAGCGGCCGCCGGTAGCGCTCGCGGTCCTCGCGCAGGTAGTTGACGCGCGACTGGTCGAGCTTCCATGCCAGCTCGTCATCCCCGGCGGCGCCGCCTTGCCGGGCGAGGTGCTGCTGGTAGAGCGCTTCGAAGTAGGTTGCCATGCCCTCGTTCAGCCAGGCATGGGCCCAGCTGCGGCAGGTGACGAGGTCCCCGAACCACTGGTGGGCGAGCTCGTGGACGACGAGATCGTCGCTGGTGCCGTCGAGCGCCGCGCGCGCGTCCCGCAGCGTGTCGATCGTCTCCGTGGTGGCCGAGATGTTCTCCATCCCCTCCCACATGAACCCGTAGACCGCCGCCTGGGAGTACTTGGCATAGGGATAGGGGCGCCCCGTCGCGCGGGAGAGGAAGTCCATGGCGTCGGCGGTGCGGCCGAAAGCGCGCGGCGCGCGATCGGCGAGTGCTCGCGGGACGTAGGAATCGATCGGCACCCCCTGCCAGTTGTCGTGGAGGCGGCTGAACTCGCCGATGACCACCGAGACCAGGTAGGTGCTGTGCGGCTGCTCCATCAGCCAGTGGAAGGTGCGGCGGCCGTCCGGACGGTCGGTCACCTCCACCAGGCGGCCGTTGCCGATCGCCTCGAACGGCCGCTCGACCGTCGCCAGCAGCTCGCTGGTGGCGCGGTCGTCCGGCTCGTCCCAGCTCGGGAACCAGTAGCGATTGAGCTGCGGCTCGCCGTCCGAGAACATCTGCCAGGGGCGCTCGGGGTAGGCGCGGTCGGGGGCGGCCACGTACAGCCCGGCGCGCGGCTGCGCCGAGTAGTCGATGGCCACCTCGAGGCGGTCCTGCGGACCGTAGGCGCGCGGCAGGCGGACGTGGAGCGTCTGCGCCTCGGGGTCGGTCGAGAACTCCAGCTCCTCGGCCTTGTCGGCGGTCTTGTCGGCGGCAAGGCGCACCCGGGAGACCTGCAGCCCGGCGGCGTGGAAGACCAGGTGATCGAGCCCGGGAAGCAGGGGCACGACGGTGTTGGTGGCGGTTCCCGCGACCCTTCGCCGGCGCAGGTCGAAGGCCAGCTCGAGGCGCAGGTGCTGCAGGTGGTAGAGGCGGTCGGAAGGGTATTGCGCCGGCTGATCCGGCGGCGCGAAGCTGCCGCGCGTCGGGATGTCGGCCGCCGGCGCCGCGATACGGCCCGAGATCGCCAGCGCCGCTACGAGGAGGACCACGAGGATCAGCGCGCCGATTGCCGGCAGCGCCGGCGGCGCCGGTATGCGAAGCCAGCTCCGAATTCCGCTCGTCTGCATGGCGCTCCATACTGGGTAGTGGGTCAGTTTCCCTCGGAGTCCCTTTGGGCGAGGGGCCAAAGTCCCCCGCCCCCGCAGTCTCGGCCCCTCGCCCAAAGGGACTCCGAGGGAAATTGACCCACTACCCCATACTATGGGGTCGGGGGCTTGCCTGTAGAATCCGCCCGTGTCCTCCCTGCCTCGCTATCGCGTCGTGCTCGCCAAGGAGGACTGCAAGTTCTCGGCCGCCCACTTCACGCTGTGGGGCGACGGCGGCGGCGAGCTGCTGCACGGCCATAACTACCAGGTGCAGGTGGAGCTGACGGGACGCGAGCTCGACGAGGCGGGGCTGCTGGTGGATCTCGAGCAGTGCAAGCGCGTGCTGCGCGCGCTCTGCGACCGCCTCGACTCGCGGACGCTGCTGCCCGCCGCCAGCGACCGGCTGCTCTGCACCCGCCGCGGCGAGACCGTCGAAGCGCGCCTCGGCGAGCGCTGCTATGTCTTCCCGGCGGCCGACACCCTGCTGCTGCCGCTGGTCAACACCTCGATCGAGCTGCTGGCGCGCATGCTGTGGCACGAGCTCGCTGCCGCGCTGCATGGCTCGCGGGTGGAGACGCTGGCGGTGTCGGTGGAGGAATCGGCCGGGCA
>DATNKH010000134.1:0-3116 GCA_035603475.1 Thermoanaerobaculia bacterium | reverse complement strand
GGGGCCTCGCCCCAAGGTCGGCCAGGGAGGAGATCCGCCGACCTGGGACCGTCCTCCCCCCCTCCGAGCACCAGTTCTCCAGGGCTACCGCCGCGGTTTTTCGGAGGGCTTGGCGGTGTCGAACTGCGGTGCCTTAGCGCTCAGGTCCCCTCACCCTTCAACTCGCCCAGCAGCAGGCGGGCCCGGCGGCGCAGGGGTTCGGAGAGGCGCGGGTCGCCGGCCAGGGCTTTCAGATCGGCCTTGTGCAGCGCCGGCAGCAGGCGGAGGGCGGCGCCCAGGGGGGTTGCCGGGTTGCGGGCCAGCGCGAGGCGCAGGGGGTAACGCGCGCCCCAGCGGCGGTCGCCGGCGATCAGCTCGAGCACCGGTGTGGGCGTGGTCTCGCCATGCACCAGGGGGGCCAGGCTGCCCTCGGTCAAGCGCGGGTTGTCGAGCAGAGCGGCGATCACCCGCGGCGTCGGGTCGTGGCGGAGATGGGCGAGGATGGCGGGAGCGGCCCGCCGGGCGAGAGAGATCTTCTCGCCCACCGCGAGCCCCGGCAGGCGCGCCAGCAGGTGCTGGTCGGCGGCGCGCCGCAGCTGTGGGTGCAGGCGCGTGTCGAGGCCGATCGCCATCAGGTCCGCCCAGAACAGGCCGCCGACCAGCCGCAGCGCCAGCATCTCCGGCGTCGCCCGGCAGCGCGCCAGGTCGCGCCTCACCTCGTAGAAAACCAGCAATCGCTCCTGGGCAGCGATCTCGCCGACCACCTCGCTGGTTACGTAGGGATTGCGCAGGACCTGCTGAACCGCCGCCGGCGACAGCCCCGGCGCCTGCTGGCGCACCAGCGCCAGCAACTCGTCCGGGCCGGCCTCGCGCAGGCGCCGCTCGAGCTCGAGCGCCGGCGGCGGCACCTCCGGCAGGCCGCCTGGACCTTCCGCCATCGCCGGCTGCTCCTCCACCGAGCGCTCCTCCCGGCCCCACCGGGACCTGGGTAGTGGGTCAGTTTCCCGCGGCCTCCCTTTGGGCGAGGGCCAAAGTCTATAAGCCCCAGGAGCCTGGGCCCCTCGCCCAAAGGGAGGCCGCGGGAGACTGACCCACTACGGACCTGTGCGGATAGCTTACCGTTTCCGATCTTCTGGTATCTTCCTCTTCCGCATGGCGATCTCCCGCACCACCCAGAACCTCCTCGCGAAAGGCGACTTCGACAGCGTCGAGAACGATTGGCTCGCACGCCTCGAGGAGGAACCCGGCGATCTCGACTACTTCGTCGGCGTGGCGCGCGCGCTGGCCGGCAGCGGCGAGGAGAAGCGGGCGCGGGTGCTGCTGGAGATGCTCGACGAGCAGCTGCGCGAGGGGAGCTGGCCGGCGCGCCTCGATCTGCTGCGCCGCGCCGGCACCCTGCTGCTGCCCGCCGACAAGGTCCACCCGGCCATCGTCTCGACCCTGACCAAGCTGTACGGCGACCGCTCGACCTTCAAGGGGCTGGCCGAGGCTGCCGGGCTGCACCGCGCCACCCACGACCTGCCGAAGACCTGGGAGAAGGTCGATCGCCTCGAGAGCCTGCTCGCCTTCGACGTCGGCACCGTGGTGGCGATGGAAGGCAAGGGCGTCGGCCGGGTGGTCGACGCCAACCTGGGCCTCGAGAGCTTCAAGGTCGATTTCGAGCGCCATCGCGGCCTCATGGTGGGCTTCAAGGCCGCCGCCAAGCTGCTGCGTCCGCTGGCGCCGCCGCACGTGCTGCGGCGCAAGCTCGAGGACCCGGACGGGCTCCGCGCCGCCGCCCCGTCCGAGCTGCTTCGCATCACCTTGCAGAGCTTCGACCGGCCGCTCACCGCCGGGGAGATCCGCGAGGTGCTGTCGGGGATCGTCGGCGAGACGCAGTGGACCTCCTGGTGGGGCGCGGCGCGCCGGCACCCGCAGGTGCTGGCCAGCGGCAGCGGCGCCCGCCAGACCTACACCTGGGCGGAGAGCACGGGCGACGCTCAGGACAGCGTCTGGCGCGCCTTCGACCGCGCCGAGCCGCGGCGCAAGCTCGAGCTGCTGCGGCGCGAGGGGGCCCGCGACCGGGTGCTGCGCGACCGCATGGCGGCCGACCTGGCCGAGATCGCCGCGGCTGCGGCCACCGAGGGCGACCCGGGGCTGGCCTGGGAGATCTGGTTCGGCCTCGAGCGCAGCGGCGGCGTGCCGGAGACCTCGCCGCACGGCCCGAGCTCCTCCTGGTCACCCGAGGCGCTGCTCGCCGGCCGCGACATCAGCGGGTTGGGCAGGCTGTTCGAGGGCATCGAGGAGCGGCTGCTGCGCGAGCGGGCCTACCTGATGGTGCGCGAGCGGCGCCCCGACTGGCCGGCGATCTACCGCGACGCCATGACGCGGGAGACCGACCCCCGCGCCCTCGACACGCTGGCCGGCGGCCTCGCGGTCGGCGGACCGCGCGAGCTCGAGCGCTTCGTCGACGGCCTGCTGGCGCAGCCGCACCGCCAGCCGGCGGCGTTCGCCTGGCTGGCGGAACGCGCCGCGATCGACGAGGAGATGCGGTCCCGCAACCCCCTGCGGCTGCTGCAGCAGATCCTCGGCAGCCTCAACCGCGACGAGTTCGCGCCCTACCGGCAGCGCCTGCTGGCGCTCGCCGAGTCGGGCTCGACGGTGCCGCGCCTGCTCACCCATCTGACCGCGGACCAGGCGCCGCAGGCCGAGGACGCGGTGCGGCGGGCGGCGGCCCTCGAACCCTACCAGCGCGATCAGCTGGTGGCCGCGCTCGAGCTGCGCTTCCAGTCGCTGCGGCGCGACGTCGCGGTGCCGCTCTACGCGACCCTCGAGGCGATCAACGCCAAGCACGCCGAGCTGCACCAGATCATGACCGTCGACATCCCCGCCAACCGCAAGGCGATCGCCGAGGCGCGCGCCATGGGCGACCTGCGCGAGAACTTCGAGTACAAGGCCGCCCGCCAGCGCCACGAGATCCTCAACGCCCGCGCCTCGGCCCTCAACGCCGAGCTGTCCCGGGTCCGCCCCATCGAGCCCGGCGACGTGGACCTCTCCGGCGTCCGCATCGGCACCCGCGCCCACCTGGTCGGCCCGGGCGGCCGCGAGCGCGTCATCACGGTCCTGGGGCCGTGGGAGAGCCGCCCCGAGGAAGACGT
>DATNKH010000133.1:0-3134 GCA_035603475.1 Thermoanaerobaculia bacterium | reverse complement strand
CTGCCCGACCGGCTGCGGGTGACCGTCGCCGAGCGCCGGCCGGCCGTGCTGCTGCGGGGGGGTACCGGCGCCGGGCGCGACGCGCTGCTCTACGCGGATGCCGCGGGGCGGACGATCGCGGCGGTCGGGTCGCCCGCGGAGGAGGCGGCGGCGCGCCGGCGCGGCTTGCTGGTCGTGGGTCTCCCGCGGTTCGCCGCCGCGACCGCGGCCGCGGGCGCACTGCGGCTGGCAGACCAGCTGCGCCGGCTGCGGCCCGGCTGGACGGCGGCGCTGTCGCAGATCGACGTCGTCGACGAGGACGACTTCCAGCTGCGCGTCGAGGGCCTGCCGTGCCCGCTGCTGGTGCGAGGCAGCCGGCTGGCCGACAACCTGGTGCGCTTCGAGCAGCTGCTGCCCGAGCTGCGGCGCCGCTACCCGGCGCTCGCTTCAGTGGACCTGCGCTTCTCGCGGCGCATTGTCGTACAGGCGGCGCACGTAGCGCCACCGATCCAGCCGGCGCCGGCCATGAAGCCCGTGCCGCCGGCTCCCGCAGTCAAGACGATGGCACCGCCGACTCCGGCGGCGCCGACCAGTAGCCGGGGATCAGACAACCGTTAGCGGGTTGGAGGGGTTCGAGACATGGCCAAACCGGAACCTTACTTCGTGGGCATCGACATCGGATCCTCGAAGGTGGGCGTGCTCATCGGGCAACGCGACGCCAAGGGGAGCATGGAAGTGGTGGGCAAGGGGCTCGCTCCCAACCGCGGCACCCGCAAGGGCAACATCGTCAACGTCGAGGCGACGGTCGAGGCGCTCAAGCAGGCGAGCGAGGAGGCCGAGGTGATGGCCGGCGTCGAGATCTCGCGCGCCTACGTCGGCGTGGCCGGGGCCGACATCCGCAGCGTCAACTCGCGCGGCATGGTGTCGGTGTCGCGCAAGGACCGCGAGATCACCCGCCAGGACATCCAGCGCGTGCTGGAGGCCGCGCAGTCGGCGGCGCTGCCGTCCGACCGCGAGATCCTGCATGCCGTGCCGCAGGAGTTCATCGTCGACGAGCAGGGCGGCATCGACGAACCGCTCGGCATGCTGGGCACCCGCGTCGAGGTGATGGTCCACCTGGTGACCGGCAACATCACGCGCTCGCGCACCCTGCTCACCTGCGTCAACCGCGCCGGCATCGAGGTGGTGGAGATGGTCTTCGAGCCGCTCGCCACCGCCGAGGCGGTGCTGTCGCCGGACGAGCGCGAGCTGGGGGTGCTGCTGGTCGACATCGGCGCCGGCACCACCGAGTACGCGCTGTTCTGCGAGGGCGAGATCCAGTACAGCGCGGTGGCGCCGATCGGCGCCGGCCACTTCACCAACGACCTGGCGATGGTCCTGCGGACGCCGTTCGCCGAGGCCGAGCGGATCAAGATCAAGCAGGGCTGCTGCCTGCCCAGCATGGTCACCGAGGAGGAAGGCATCTCGGTGCCCACGGTGGCGGGCGGCAGCGCGCGCGTCGTGCCGAAGCGCGAGCTGTGCGAGATCCTGCAGCCGCGCGCCGAGGAGCTGTTCAACATGCTGCGCGACGACCTGCGCAAGCACGCCTCCGACGAGGGGCTGCGCGGCGGGGTGGTGCTGACCGGCGGCGGCGCCCAGCTCGACGGCCTGCTCGAGCTGGCCGAGCAGGTGTTCGACGCCGGCGTGCGCTACGGGCTGCCGCGCGGCCTGGGGGGCCTGGTGGACGTCATCAGCAGCCCGACCTGGTCGACGGCGTCGGGCCTGCTGCTCTATGCGCAGGCCGCGGAGGAGACGCAGGGCAAGGTCCAGAAGAAGCGATCGGGTTTCAGCGTGCGCGGCGTCGTCGGCAGCCTGCGCGGGATGTTCTCGGACCTACTGTGAGGAGAGCCGCTTCAACGCCGCTTCAACGCCGCTTCAACAAAAAAAGGGGGTGCAACATGATCCTGTTCGACGACCCTGAAGCTCACGACGAGAAGGAGGCGGCGCAGGCCCAGCGCTCCGCGGCGGCCGTCGCGGAGGCGTTCGTGCTGGGCGCCCGCATCAAGGTGCTAGGCGTCGGCGGCGGCGGCGGCAATGCGGTGAACCGCATGATCGACGCCCAGCTGCGCGGCGTCGAGTTCATCGCCGCCAACACCGACCTGCAGGCGCTGCACAAGTGCCGGGCGCCGGTCAAGCTGCAGCTCGGCAACCTGCTGACCAAGGGGCTGGGCGCCGGCGCCGACCCCGAGGTGGGCCGCAAGGCGGCGCTCGAGGACACCGAGCGCATCCTCGAGACGCTCGAGGGTGCGGACATGGTGTTCCTGACCGCCGGCCTGGGCGGCGGCACCGGCACCGGCGCGGCGCCGATCATCGCCTCGTTGGCTGCTGAGATCGGCGCCCTGACGGTGGCGGTGGTGACCAAGCCGTTCGGTTTCGAGGGCCGGCGCCGGATGCAGCTCGCCGAGCGCGGCGTCGACGAGCTGCGCGGCGCCGTCGACACGCTGATCACCATCCCGAACGAGCGCCTGCTCAACTTCGTCGAGCGCGGCACGCCGCTGTTCGAGGCGTTCCGCATCGCCGACGACGTGCTGCGCCAGGCGGTGCAGGGGATCAGCGACCTGATCACCATTCCCGGCGAGATCAACGTCGACTTCGCCGACGTGCGCACCATCATGACCGGCATGGGCATGGCGCTCATGGGCACCGGCGTGGCCAAGGGCGAGCACCGCGCGCTCGAGGCGGCGCAGCGGGCGATCTCCTCGCCGCTGCTCGAGGAGACCTCGATCCAGGGCGCGCGCGGCGTGCTGATCAACATCTCGGGCGGCCACGACCTCACCCTGCACGAGGTGGCGGAAGCGGCGCGCATCATCTCGGACGCCGTCGACCCGGATGCCAACATCATCTCCGGCATGGTGATCGAGCCCGGCCTCGAGGACGCGATGAAGGTGACGGTGATCGCCACCGGCTTCGACCGCGCCATGGCCGACCGTCCACCGCGCGTGCACGTGACGGGCCTCTCGAGCTTCGCCGCCGCCGCCGCCGCCGGGGCTCCCGCAGGCGGCACCGGAACGGCGGCCGGCGCGGCGCGTCCGGCACCGCTCAACGCCGGGGCGGCGCCCGCCGCGCCGCAGCGCGAGGAGCCCGAGGCCTCGCCCGCCGACGTGCCCTTCTACCGC
>DATNKH010000132.1:0-7400 GCA_035603475.1 Thermoanaerobaculia bacterium | reverse complement strand
GGGGGCGCGCCGCCGAATCCCTGTCCTTCCGCCCCCGGCGCCGCCGCGGAGGACGCAGGCGCCGCCTCCGCCGGGTGCGCCGGCGGGGCGGGCGCGACACCGCTGCGCGGCGACGCCCCGAGCGCCGCGAGGCAGCCCGCCGGCACCGCCGTCCATGCCAGCACGCCGGCCAGGATCGCTCTTCCTATACAGGCTGGTCTCATCACGACTGCGCTCTCGTACCCGGTCAGCCATCCTATCAAGACTCTCGGCCGCCGGCAGTTTCATGGATTGCCTGATCGTCGGACCCACTACCCACGACCCGACAGGGGAGGCGGCGATGATATGAATGCTGCAAGCAATGACGAAGCGAGCTTGATCCGGCGGCAGCAGCCGGCTGGAGGAACTGCCCCATGTTCTGCCCCGCCTGCGGCGGCGAATACCGCGAGGGATTCACGCGCTGCGACGACTGCGACGTGGACCTCGTCGAGACCCTCCCGTCTTCGCCCGTCGAGCATGCCGAGCCCGGCGGCCTCGAGACCATCTTCGGCACCGGCGATCCGGTCGTCCTGTTGACGGCGAAGTCGCTGCTCGAGGAGGCTGGCATCCCCTGCATCACCCGCGGCGAAGGGTTGCAGGACCTGTTCGGCATGGGCAGGCTGGGCACCGGCTTCAGCCTGGTCGCCGGCCCGATGGAGATCCTGGTGCCCGGCGAGCGGCGCCAAGAAGCCGCGGAGCTCCTGCACGAAGCGCGGCTGGAAGAACCCGCGGCAGGGAGTGACGAAGAGACAGGGAGCGACGAAGAGGGAAGGAGCGGCGACGAGGAAGGGAGCGGCGACGAGGAGTGGGGAGAGAGATAGATCCCGACGCGCAGAGCGACGAGGAGGACGAGCGGCCCGGCGCGTCCGATGAAGATGCCGAGGCGGCGGACGACCGCGGCGCGGACTCATCTCCCGGCCGGCGGCGAGCTCGCTGGGAGATCTCCCCGCGCCGGCTGCGGATCTTCGAGCTGGCGCTGGTCCTGCTCGTCACCTTCGGGTCGAGCCTGCTCGGCGCGTTCTGGAACTGGTGGACCGGCGACCTCGGCGCGGGCGCGCCTTCCGTTCGCGGCCTGATCAACGGCATCCAGCGGCAGGTGGTCGAGCTGGCCCTGCTGGCCTACGTTCTCTTTCGTCGCGGCCAGACCTTCCGGGACCTCGGGCTCAGCTGCCGCTGGATCGACCTGCCGGCCGGCGGCTTGCTGTACGTCGCGATGATGATGGCCGATTCCTTCGCCCACGATTCGATCAACTGGCTCACGCTGGCGGCCACGGACCACCCGGCCTCCTTCGCCCCCTCCCACGCGCACTACGCGGGCGTGGCGGCGATCACGCTCACCTTGATCTACGCGGTGATCGATCCCGTCAACGAGGAGCTGATCGTCCGCGCCTTCACCATGACCGAGATCGCGCAGCTGACCGGCAGCACCGCGCTCGCCATCGCCGCCAGTGTCGGCTTGCAGACCGCGTATCATCTCTACCAGGGCCTGCCGAACGCCCTGAGTCGCGGTGCGGCCTTCCTGGTTGCCGCCTGCTTCTATGCGCGCTTCCGCCGCATCCTGCCGGTGATCCTCGCGCACGTGCTCTGGGACCTGGTCGTCGTCCTCCGCCACATCTGACGGCGCCGTCCCGCGCCGCCCTTCCGGCCCGGCCGCTCGCCCCCGGTCTCCCCGGCTTGAAACCTTCCGCACCGTCCCCGCGTACTTCCCCTTGACAATCGACAAGAGCGGGCGCAGGATCATCCCGTTGTCGAATGTCTAGGGGAGGCAAGGAAGGCCATGGCGACCGAGAAAGAAGACCTGCTACAAGGCACCCTCGACCTGCTGATCCTGCGCACGCTGGCGATCGAGCCGCAGCACGGCTGGGGCATCGCGCAGCGCATCGAGCAGATCTCGCGCGAGGTCCTGTCGGTGACCCAGGGCTCGCTCTACCCGGCCCTCTACCGGCTCGAGGAGCAGGGCGCCATCGCCGCCGAGTGGGGGATCTCGGAGAACAACCGCCGCGCCAAGTTCTACCGCCTGACGCGGGCCGGCAAGCGCCGGCTCGAGCGCGAGACGGAGAGCTGGGAGCGCTTCGTGGAAGCCGTCGCCCGCGTGCTGCGGACGGCGTGAAGCCAGTGTCCGTGGAGGAACCGACGATGTCCGCCATCCACCGCGCTCTCGCCGCCGTCCGCGGTCTCTTCCAGCGCCGCCGCCTGGAGGCCGAGCTCGACGAGGAGCTGCGCTTCCACCTCGCCATGGAGACGGCGGCGCAGCTGCGCCAGGGCGCCTCGCCCGAGGAGGCGGCACGCCGCGCCGCGCTGAAGCTGGGCGGCCTCGAGCCGACCAAGGAAGCGGCCCGCTCGGCGCGCGGCTACCGGGGGCTCGAGGCGCTGGGCCAGGACGTGCGCTTCGCGCTCCGCTTGCTGCGCCGGAACCCGGGCTACGCCGGCGCGGTGGTGGCGGCGCTCGCCCTGGGCATCGGCGCCAACACGGCGATCTTCAGCGTCGTGCGCGGCGTCCTGCTGCACGAGCTGCCGTACCGCGAGCCCGACCGGCTGGTGGTGCTCCACCAGCGCCAGCCGCTCGACCCCGACCAGGAGCAGGGGTTCTCGGTGCCGGACATCGAGGACCTGCGGCGGCGCCAGCACACCTTCGCCGGTCTCGCCGAGTACCACTCGATGTGGTTCAACCTGCTCGGCCGCGGCGAGCCCGAGCGCGTGCAGACCGGCGTCGTCTCGGCCAACTTCTTCAACGTGCTCGGCACCAGGGCGCTGCTCGGCCGCACCTTCTCGCCCGACGACGACAAGCCGGGCGCCCAGCCGGTGCTGGTCTTCAGCCATGCCTACTGGCTGCGCTCCTGGGGCGGCGACCCGGCGGTCGTCGGCAAGATCCTCGAGATGAACGACCATCCACACCGGGTGATCGGCGTCCTGCCGCCGGTGCCGCAGTACCCGAACGACAACGACCTCTGGATGCCGACGTCGGCCTGCCCCTTCCGCTCCGATCCGCAGGCCATCGCCTCACGCCGGGCCCGCGGCTACGCCGTCTTCGGCCGCCTGCGGCCCGGCGCGACGGTGTCGCGGGCGCGGCAGGACCTCGCCACGGTCAACCATGCCCTGCTCGCCGAATATCCGGGCGACTACCCGACCGGCGGCTACCGGATCGAGGCCGTGCCGATGCTCACCGAGCTCACCGCGCGTGCCCGGCCGACGCTCCTGCTGCTGCTCGCGACCGTGCTGCTGGTGCTGCTCATCGTCTGCGCCAACGTCGCCAACCTCCAGCTCGCACGCCTCAGCAGCCGCGGCGACGAGATCGGGCTGCGCACCGCGCTCGGCGCCGGCCGCGGCCGGCTGCTGCGCCAGCTGCTCACCGAGAGCGTGATCCTGGCCCTGCTCGGCGCGGCCCTGGGCATCGGCGTCGCAGCCACGCTGCTCCGCGCCCTGGTCGCCTTCGCGGCGCGCTTCACCTCCCGCACCGGCGACATCGCGCTCGACGGCCAGGTGCTGGTTTTCACCCTTGCCGTCGCCATCGTCGCCGGCCTGCTCTCCGGCACGCTGCCGGCGCTCGCCGCGAGCCGCGGCATCGCGGGCGCGATCAGCGCCGGCGGCAGGGGCGGCAGCGGCGGGGCGGGGCAGGCGGGTAGCGGGCGCCTGCGTGCCATCCTCGCCGGCGTCCAGGTCGCGGTGTCGTTCATGCTCCTGGTCGGCGCCGGGCTCACGCTGCGCAGCGTCTGGAAGCTGCAGGCGGTGGACGCCGGCTTCAACCCGGAGAACGTCCTCGCCGTGGCCGTCGACCTCGATTGGGCGCACTACAAGACGCTTCCGCTGCGCCGCACCTTCCAGCGCGCCCTGCTCGAGAAGGCGCGCGCGCTGCCGGGCACCGCCGCCGCCGCCTACTCCTCGAACTACCCGCTGGACGGCCTCGGCCGCGCCACCTCCGGGGTCCGCGTCCAGGGCCGCGCCGTCGCCGACGCCGACCTGCCCCAGGCCGACTTCCGCTTCGCCTCGCCGGGCGCCTTCGCGGCCCTGGGCATCCGGATCGAGCGCGGGCGCGGCATCGAGGAAACCGACCGGGACGGCGGGCCGCCCGTCGCCGTGCTCGGCCACGGCCTGGCCAGCCGCCTGTTCGGCTCCGAGGACCCGGTGGGCCGGCGCGTCACCTTCGGCCCGGGCACGCCGCTCTGGCACACCGTCGTCGGGGTGATCGCCGACGTGCGCGACCTGTCCCTCGATCGCGACCCCGGGGGCGCCGTCTGGCTGGCGCTCGACCAGAACCCGGCGCTCGCAGGCAGCCTGCTGCTGCGGTCGCGGCGCGATCCGCTGGACCTGGCCGCCGCGGCGCGCCGGCTGGTCCTCGACATCGATCCGCGCCAGCCCGTGGGGCGCGTCCAGACCCTGGAGACCGCCCGCGCGGCATCCCTCGCCGCGCCGCGTCTGACCACACTCCTGCTGTGCGCCTTCGCAGCCCTGGCGCTCGTCGTGACGGTGATCGGCCTGGGCGGCGTGGTCGCCTTCGGGGTCGTCCAGCGCACCCGCGAGATCGGCATCCGCATGGCGCTCGGCGCCGATCGCGGCGCGATCCTGGCCGCCGTCCTGCGCGAGGGGCTCGCGGCGGTCGGTACCGGCCTCCTGGTGGGCGCCGCGGCGGCGCTGCTGCTGGCGCACGTCATCGCGCGGCTGCTCTTCGGCGTGCCGCCGACCGACCCCGTCACCTATCTCGCCGTCGCCCTGCTGCTGGTCGCGGTCGCCGCGCTGGCCTGCCTGCTGCCGGCCCGCCGTGCGACCGCCGTGCAGCCCTCGCTGGCGCTGCGCAGCCTCTGAGAGCGACGAGGCCGGCGAGGATCACGAAGACAAGCAGTCTCCCGTCACCGATCGAAAGGACACATTCATCATGAAGAGAAGAGATTTGCTGCAAGGCGCCGCCGCCTTCGGCGTCCTGGCCGCCATCCCGTTCTCGGCCGCCGGCAAGCTCCTCGCGAGCGCACGCGCGGCCGCGGCACCCGCTGCCGATGCGCCAGGCAAGCACCCGCAGGCCCGGCCGAATCCCTTGAAGCCTCCCGCCGAGGGCAGCATCCCCGTCGCCTTCCTGGTGTCGGAGGGCGCGGTGGTCATCGACTTCTGCGGGCCATGGGAGGTCTTCCAGGACGCCGTCGTCCTCGGCCGCCAGGAGACTCCCTTCCAGCTCTATACCGTCGCCGAGACGACCCGGCCGATCCGGGCCAGCGCGGGATTGACCATCGTCCCTGACTACACCCTGGAGTCCGCACCCGCGCCGAAGGTCATCGTCATCCCGGCGCAGCATGGACGCAGCGAGGCCATGCTGCAGTGGATCCGCCGGGCGTCCAAGAGCGCCGACGTCACCATGTCGGTCTGCACCGGCGCCATGCTGCTGGCCAAGACCGGGCTGCTGGCGGGCAAGTCGGCCACCACCCATCACGACTCCTTCCGGACCTTCGCGATGGAGTTCCCGGACGTCCGCCTGCGGCGGGGCGCCCGCTTCGTCGAGGACGGCAACCTCGCCTCCGCGGGCGGCCTCTCCTCCGGCATGGATCTCGCGCTCCGCGTCGTCGAGCGCTATTACGGCCGCGACGCCGCCATGAAGACCGCCGACTACATGGAGTACCAGGGACAGGGCTGGCTGAACCCGAACTCGAACGCGGCGTACGCCGTGGCCCGCGTCTCGACCGACGCCCACCCCCTCTGCCCGGTGTGCACGATGGACGTCGATCCGAAGACCGCGCCGAAGTCCGCCTACAAGGGCAAGACCTACTACTTCTGCACGACGGACCACAAGGCCATGTTCGACGCCGCTCCCGCCAGATTCATGGACGCCGGCTGAAGAGGCCGGCAGCGGGCCAGCCCGCGGCGGCGGCGGCGCGTGGCCGCGGCGTGGGTCCTCCCGCCGTTAGCGGGCGCCGGCCGGCCCAGTCGTCATCACGGCTTGCCCAGGCCCAGGGCGGTGGCTGCGCCGCCGCCCTGGGCCTTGATCGGCGGCACCGGTTGCTGGGAGGTAAAGACGGCCTCGGGCATCGTCGCCGCCACCAAGATATTGGAGAACTCGATCGTTTTCCGCGTGTCGGGCTGCACGTAGCGCGGCGCCAGCTGGATGTTGCCGTAGCGCTGCCATCCCTGGCAGAGCCAGACGCTTGCCGGCGCGTCACGCCGCTGGCCTACCAGCAGAATGGCCCACCGGTCCATGAGGTGAGTGTCGCGATTGAACCAGGCGAAGTAGGACGGGTCCCCGGGTACCCCCCGGTCGAAGCTGATGCTGATCTCGTCGTAGTTCCTGCCGTCGACTTGCTGCTGGCCGACGTAGGAGAGTTTGACCCCGCGGTCCTTCAGCTTGTAAGGCATCAGCAGCCAGTCAGATACGTTGTTCCAGTCGGTGTAGGAAGACCGGAGCATTCTGGCGCCCGTCTCTCCCGCCGCCTCCTTGCCGTCGACGTAGGCCCTGCCCTGGCGGGTGTTGACGTCGTCCAGCACCACGATGCTCCCGTCCCTGGTCCTGCCATCCAGCCGGTGGCGGCCCGTCCACTTGTCCCAGTAGTGGGTGTAGGCGCCCAAGGTGAAGCGCAGGAAGTGGACGCGGTCCCAGGCGCCCTGGCCGCCCAGCGCCGCCATCGCGGCATCGGCGACCGCCGCGCTGGTCCCTGCACTGGGCCCCGCGGGCCTGCCGCGGTCGCCCGGCACCGGCGCCTGGGAGGTGAAGACAGCGTCGGGCATCGTCGCCGCCACCAAGATGTTGGAGAACTCGAGCGTCCGCGTGTCGGGCTGCACGCGGCGCGGCGCCAGCTGGATGTTGCCGTAGCGCTGCCACCCCTGGCAGAGCCAGATCCCTAGCCGCGCCTCACGCCGCTGGCCTACCGCCAGAACGGCCCAGCGGTCCATGAGGTGGGTGTCGCGATTGAACCAGACCAAGTAGGTGAGGTCCACGCGCATCCCCCGGTCGAAGGTGATACTGATCTCGTCGTAGCTCTTGCCGTCGACCTGCTGCTGGCCGACGTAGGAGAGATTGACCCCGCGGTCCTTCAGCTTGTAGGGCATCAGCAGCCAGTCGGTGTCGTGGTTCCAGGCGCTGTAGGAAAACTCGAGTAGCCTGGCGCCCGTCTCTCCCGCCGCCTCCTTGCCGTCGACGTAGGCCTTGCCCTGGCGGGTGTTGACGTTGTCCAGCACCACGATGCTCCCGTCCCTGGTCTTGCCTTCCAGCCGGTGGCGGCCCGTCCACTTGTCCCAGTAGTGGGTGTCGACGCCCCAGGTGAAGCGTAGGAAGTGGACGCGGTCCCATGCGGCCTGGCCGCCCAGCGCCGCCATCGCGGCATCGGCGACCGCCGCGCTGGTCCCGCTGGGCCCTGCATCGGGCCTGCCGCGGTCGCCCGGACCGGCGGTCAGCGGAGCGGCAGGAG
>DATNKH010000131.1:0-2736 GCA_035603475.1 Thermoanaerobaculia bacterium | reverse complement strand
CTCGGCTCGTCGAGGACGGCCGGCTGCTGAAGAACTGGAAGCGATGGGGGACCTACCTCTCCGAGCGCCAGTGGGGCACGGTGCGGGAGGACTACTCCGCCACCGGTGAATGCTGGGGCTACCTGCCGCACGACCATGCCCGCAGCCGCGCCTACCGCTGGGGGGAGGACGGCCTGCTCGGCTGGTGCGACCGCGAGTGCCGCCTCTGCTTCGCGCCGGCGCTGTGGAACGGCCGCGACCCGATCCTCAAGGAGCGGCTGTTCGGCCTCGGCGGGCCGGAGGGCAATCACGGCGAGGACGTCAAGGAGGCGTACTTCTATCTCGACGCGACGCCGACGTACTCCTACGCCAAGGCGCTCTACAAGTACCCGCACGCCGAGTTCCCCTACCGCTGGCTGGTCGACGAGAACCGGCGGCGCGGGCGCGGCGACACCGAGTTCGAGCTCGCGGACACCGGCGTCTTCGACGGCGGGCGCTACCTCGACGTCCTGGTGGAGTACGCGAAGGGGGCGCCGGACGACACGCTGATCCGCATCACCCTCGCCAACCGCGGTCCCGAGGCGGTGACGACGCACCTGCTGCCGACGCTCTGGTTCCGCAACAGCTGGTCCTGGGGCCGCCAGGGCGGGAAGTACTGGCCGCGGCCGCGCATCGTGCGCGGCTGGTCCGAGCCTGCCCGCGCCGGGGGCGGGGAGGCCGGGGCGCCGGCCCGGCCGGCGGCCGGTGTCCCGACGCTGGTCGCCGACCATGCCACCCTGGGACGCTTCGTGCTGCGGGGGTCGGCGGCGTCTGCAGGGTCGGTCGCGGCAGTCGCGGCGATGTTCACCGACAACCACACCAACACGGTGCGGCTGTTCGACTACCCGAACGCATCGCCCTGGGTCAAGGACGCCTTCCACGAGGCCGTCGTCCATGGCCGGATGGAAGCGGTCAACCCGGCGGAGGAGGGGACGAAGGCGGCGCTGTGCTACCGGCTCGAGGTGCCGGCGGGCGGCGAGACGACGGTCCGCCTGCGTCTCAGCTCGGCCGCGGAGCCGATCGCGGAGCCTCTTGGAGAGCCGTTCCAGGCCATCTTCGCCGACCGCGCGCGCGAGGCGGATGCCTTCCATGCGGGGCGCCTGCGGCCGGAGCTGGACGAGGACGACCGGCGGATCGCCCGGCAGGCGGTCGCCGGCCTGCTGTGGTCGAAGCAGTACTACGGCTACGTGGTGAAGGACTGGCTCGAGGGCGACCCCGCGCAGCCCGCGCCGCCGGCGAGCCGCCGCCAGGGGCGCAACGCGCAGTGGACGCACTTCCACGCCGACGACGTGCTGTCGATGCCCGACACCTGGGAGTATCCGTGGTTCGCGGCCTGGGACCTGGCGTTCCACACCGTCTGCTTCGCCAAGGTCGATCCCGCCTTCGCCAAGGAGCAGCTGGTGCTGCTCAAGCGCGAGTGGTACCTGCACCCCAACGGCCAGCTGCCGGCGTACGAGTTCGCCTTCGGCGACGTCAACCCGCCGGTCCATGCCTGGGCCTGCTGGCGGGTCTACAAGATGACCGCCCCCAAGGGCGAGCGCGACCGCCTGTTCCTCGAGCGCGCCTTCCACAAGCTGCTGCTTGCCTTCACCTGGTGGGTGAACCGCAAGGATTACGAGGGCAAGAACCTGTTCTCCGGCGGCTTCCTGGGGCTCGACAACATCGGGGTCTTCGACCGCTCGCAGCCGCTGCCGACGGGCGGCTACCTCGAGCAGGCCGACGGCACGGCGTGGATGGCGTTCACCTGCGCGTCGATGCTGTCGATCGCCATGGAGCTGTCGCGCAAGGACCCGGCGTACGAGGACATGGCATCCAAGTTCTTCGAGCACTTCGTCGCCATCTGCGACGCCATCAACTCGCTCGGCGGCACCGGGCTGTGGGACGAGGTGGACGGCTTCTACTACGACCAGCTGACGGTCGGCGGCGTGCGCATCCCGCTGCGAGTACGCTCGGCGGTCGGCATCATCCCGCTGTTCGCGGTGTCGACGCTCTCGGAGACCGTCTACCGCAAGCTGCCGGGCTTCAGCAAGCGCCTGCGCTGGTTCCTCGAGAACCGCCAGGACCTGGCGCAGTACGTCACCTTCATGGAGTCGCCGAAGCACCCCGACGACACCATGCGCCTGCTCGCCATCCCGTCGCGCGAGCGGCTGGTGCGGGTGCTGCGCTACGTGCTGGACGAGGACGAGTTCCTGTCGCCCTTCGGCATGCGGTCGCTGTCACGCGTGCATCGCGGCAAGCCCTACGTGTTCCCGGTCGGGGGCCAGAGCTACACCGTCGATTACGAGCCCGGCGAGTCGCAGACCGGGCTGTTCGGCGGCAACTCGAACTGGCGCGGCCCGATCTGGTTCCCGCTCAACTACCTGCTGATCGAATCGCTCGAGAAGTACCACCACTTCTACCGCGACACCCTGAGGGTGGAGTGCCCGACCGGGTCCGGGCAGCTCAAGAACCTCGACGAGGTGGCGCAGGAGCTGCGGCTGCGCCTGGCGCGGCTCTTCCGGCGCGACGCTGAGGGCCGGCGGCCGTGCCACGGCGGCGACCGGCGCTTCGCCGAGGACGAGCACTGGCGGGACCTGGTGCTCTTCCACGAGTACTTCCACGGCGATAGCGGCCGCGGCCTGGGCGCCTCCCACCAGACCGGCTGGACCGCCCTCGCCACCCGAGTCCTGAACGATCTCGCCAGGTGGTCGGCGGCGGCCGGCGCCGTCCCGGCCGCGC
>DATNKH010000130.1:0-2863 GCA_035603475.1 Thermoanaerobaculia bacterium | reverse complement strand
CGAGTAGGCGGTGATCACCACCACCACCTGGTCGGGCTCGCGGCGACGGATCTCCCTCAGCACCTGGATGCCGGACATCCCTGGCAGCATCAGGTCGAGCAGCACCAGATCCACCTCCTCGCGCTCGAGCATCTCGAGCGCCGCTTCGCCGGTACGGGCCGAGAGCGAGGTGTGCCCTTCCCGCCGGACCAGCACGGTCAGGACGTCCTGCAGCACGTCTTCGTCGTCGACGATCAGGATGTTCATGACGGATCGCGGTGCCCGGCGGGTGCGGCGGGCGCGGTCGGCGCCGAGGGTGCGGTCGGCGCCGAGGGCGCGGCCGGCGCGGCGGGCGTCGAGGGCGCGGCGGCTGCTGCGTCCCGTGCGGCGTCGATCGCCGGCGGTGGCGGGAACCGCGGGAGCTCGACGGTGAAGCAAGCGCCGAGCCCCGGAGTGCTCTCGACCACCAGCGTGCCGCCGTGCCGCTGCACGATTTCATGGCTGATGGTCAGCCCCAGGCCGGTGCCGCCGCGGTGCAGCTTGGTCGAGTAGAAGGGCTGGAAGACGGCGGCCAGCTGCTCCGGCGGGATCCCCGGGCCGGAGTCCTGGACGCGGATGGTCACCTGGCCGTTCGCCGACGCGACGGCGATGCCCAGCCGGCCGCCGGGCTGGCCGGACATCGCGTCCAGGGCGTTGCCCAGCAGGTTGGTGAACACCTGCTCCAGCTCGCCGTCCGCGCCCAGCACCAGGATCGCGTCAGCCGCCGGCGGCAGGTCCCAGTCGAGCGCGACGCGGCCGCGATCGAGCCGATCGCCGAGCAGCTCGACGCATTCGCGCAGCAGCGGCATCACGGCGACCGGCTGCCGCTCGCGCTGGCGCTCGTGGGCGAACTCGAGCAGGTTGTTGACGATGCGCGCGGCGCGGAAGGTCTGGCGCTCGACTTTCTTGAGCAGCGAATAGCGCGGATCGTTCTCGGCGGTGTCCGAGAGCAGCATCTGGGCGTAGCTGGAGATGCCGGTGATCGGCGTGTTGACCTCGTGCGCCACGCCGGCCGCCAGCATGCCGAGGGCGGCGAGGCGGTCCTTCTCCTTGAGCGACCGCTCCATCGCCACGCGCTCGCTGACGTCGTAGGCGACCAGGATGCGCAGGGGCTCCCGCTGCGCGACGCGCCCGCCGGCCGAGGGCGATGCCTCGCCGAGCTGCGTGACCACGGCCAGGGACAGCTGCAGGAAGCGCTCGCGGGTGGCGCCGGCGCCGTCGTCCCCGGCGGGAGCCCGGTCGATGAAGCTGACCTCGATCGGTCCCTCGCCGGGCGAGGGGAGCGCGCTGACCGGCAGCACCTCTTCGATGGCCTTGCCGAGCAGCTGCCGCGGCTCACGGCCGACGAGGGCCGCGAAGGCCGGGTTCGCCGACACCAGGCGCAGCTCGCTGTCGAGCACCGCGATGCCGGCCGGCGAGGACTCGAAGATACCGTCGCTGAAGCGCTGCAGCCGCTGCACCTCCTGCAGCTGCAGGTGCAGCTGTCCGAGCAGCTGGGCGTTCTCGATCGCCAGCGCCGCCTGGTTCAGCAGGTGGCGGATGAGGTCGAGGTCGTCGCTGTTCAGCGGCGCCTGGTCGCGCTTCCAGCCGGCCAGCACCAGCCCGACGCCGCGGCCGCGCACGATCAGCGGGAAGGCGTAGCGATAGCCGGCGATGAACAGCTGTTGCAGCGGCGACGGCGCGCCGGCCGGCAGCTCGGTGCCGCCGAGCCGGTAGACGTTCTCGCGCCAGATCGACGGGTCGAGCGACGCGGACGGCAGCACCAGCGGCGGGGACGCCATCGTCCGTCGGTACGCGGCGCGGGCGCCGGCAAATCCTGGTGCGCGATGGACATGGTGCGGATAGGCCGCCTGGGCCGCCCGGGTCTCCCGCGTCGCGTCGCGCGGGGAGGTCCCGGCGACGCCGCTCGCGCTGCTCGCGTTGCCGGGATCGGCCGCATCGCTCGCCGTGATCGCGTCGATCGCGTCGAGGGCCGCGATGACGACGAGGTTGTCGCCCTGCGCCAGGTAGATGCCGGCCCGCTCGAGATCCATGCCCGCCGCCAGGCGGTCGAGCAGGGCGCTGCACAGGCGGCCGAGGTCGCGCTCATGCAGCAGGTCGCGCCCGAGGCCCAGCAGGGCGCGCCGTTTCCCGAAAGTGCCCCGGTACTGCAGGCGTTCGATCGCCGCGGAGAGCGTGTGCCGCGTCGGCACCAGCAGGCCGGCGATCCCGAGGCCGGCCGCGAACGAGAGCAGGTTCCTCGCCAGCGGCAGCTCCGGCGAGATGCCGCGGGTGATCGCCAGGTTGACCAGCGAGAAGCCGAGCACGCCGAGCAGCAGGGTGAGCGTCGCCGAGATGACGTCGCGCGCGATCACCTCGATGTCCCACAGCTTGTAGCGCAGGATGGCGTAGGCGAAGGTGAGCGGCACCAGCGCCAGCGGCAGCACGGCGACCGCCGCCAGCAGCTGGGGTGGACGCAGCCCGAGCACGAAGGGAGCGACATAGAAGACCAGGAAGGGCAGGTACCCGCCGGCCAGGCCGAAGATCATCCAGTGCAGCTGCCGGCGAGGCTCCCAGCCGCGCTCGCGCAGCGCCCGGTAGATCAGCACGGCGACGGCCGCAAGGCTGAACGACACCAGGTGCAGGAGATCGAGCCGGTCCAGGGCCTGCAGGGCGGCGGCGGTCGGATGACCGGCGAACAGCCAGCGCCCGTTGGTCAGCATCAGGTCGAGCTGCAGCGTCAGCAGGACCGCGCCCGGCAGGTAGAGGAACGCGATCAGGAGAGGGGACGGCTCCCGCAGCTCCCGCAGCCAGCCGATGCCGCGGGCGCCGCCCGGGGCGGTGGACCGCGAACCGCCCGTGGCGG
>DATNKH010000129.1:0-3023 GCA_035603475.1 Thermoanaerobaculia bacterium | reverse complement strand
CTCGCGGGTCTTGACCGACCGATTCTCGGCCGCGTCCGCCTCGGGAGTGCGGACGAGACCGGTCGCGGTCACGCTGGCGATCAGCGCCAGGCGGCCCTGATCGTCGGTCGGCAGCTCGCCGGCGCGGGCGAAGCGGTCGGTGGGATCGATCCAGATCGAGGGCGTGCCGGGCACGACCACGATGGCGTGGTTGAAGCCGCCGAAGCCGGGAAGCTCCTGCTCGACGTCCTGCTGATCGTCGCCGGCGTTGAGCAGGGCGGCATAGGCCGGGATGTCCAGGGCGCGCAGCGCGGCGATCAGCAGCACCGCCTTGTCCTTGCAGTCGCCGAACCGGCGCCGCAGCGTCTCGGCCGGCGTCCGCGGCACGAGGCCGCCCTGCCCGAGCTCGACGCCGGTGTAGCGGATCTCGCCCAGGCGCACGAGCAGCCGGTTCATGGTGTCGAGCTGGGACGGCCCCGGGCCGCCGGCGGCGCGGATCCACGCCGCGAGGTCGGCGCCGTGGATGGCCTGGTCGACGATCTCGGAGTAGCGCCGCGCGATGTCTGTCCAGGAGCGGCCGGTCGAGAACGCCAGGTAGGGGCTGCGCGGTACGTCCGGAGGCAGGCCGGTCTCGGCGGCGTCCTCGGCCGGCAGGTCCCTCCAGTCGAAGGTCAGGCGGCGTGCTTGGTCTCCGGTGTCACCCGTGTCGCGCTTGTCGCCCCTGTCGCCGGCAGCGTCGGCAGCGCCGGCCTGCTTGCCGGCGGCGATCAGCTCGTCGCGCGGCGCGGCCGCGGGCAGCAGGCGCGTCACGTAGCGCAGCGGCGTGCCGGCCGGCGCCTCGAGCACGATGCGGACATGGTGCGCCCAGACCGACGCGGTGACGTCGGCGATCTCGACGATGCCGGAGTCGAAGAAGGGCGCGGTGTCGCGCACCGTCACCTCCTGCTCGACGACCACGCCGGGGCCGGTCGCCGGCAGCGGCCCGCGCAGCACCCGGCCGTCGCCGAACATGTCGGGGGCGTCCTGGACCTCGCCGCCCTCGGTGAGGACGGCGGGATCTAGCGAGTGGGCGACGCCTTCCGGCGTGATCACCCGCGCCCGCACCTCGGGGCGCGCCTGGTGCCACGGCGCCCAGCTCCTCTCGACCGTCGACCAGCTGCCGTCGGCGCCGGTCGAGAGGATGCGGTAGACCAGGCGCTGGGTGTAGGTCTCGCGCCCGGCGCCGTCCAGGCTGTAGCGCTGATCGGAGAGCAGCATCACGACCGGCTCGCCGTCGCGCCCCGTGAAGCGCGCGGCGGCTTGCGCTACGGCCGCCGGATCGGCGCTGAACGGCTCTCCTTCCCAGGGCTCGGGTCCGGGGGCGGGCGCCGCGTCCTTGCCCGCGGCGGCGGGCGAGCCGGCGGTGCCGGTGGCGGATCCCGCGCGGCGCGATTTGCGGCCGTCGCCAGAGGGTCGGGGCGCGGGTGCGGCGGCGGCGACGCTTCGTCCCGGCCCGGCGCCCGGGTCGCCGGGAGGCGTCGGCGAGGTGGCCGCCGGCAGCAGCCACGCGGCCGCCAGGAGCAGCGGCAGCGCTGCCGACGAAGAGAGACGGCGCGCCGGCATTCCCAGGGCCCTGCCGCGGCCGCGTCCGGCACGGGCTCCGGCCACGGTGCGTGCGCGGCCCGCCCCGGCCGCGTCTCCAGGTGCCGCGCGCCTCAGGAACTCAAGCGGCCCGGGCCCTTGCTGCGTACTGCTGCTCACATCCATCCCCTCGCATGATTCACGGCAAGGTTATCACGGCGATGTGGCGGCTCCCTGGCCACTCCCCCGGCAAGCTTCCCGGTGGCCGCCCGCCGGGCGCCCATCACATGGAGGATGTGCTATATTTTCATTCCACCGGTTTGTGAAGTGTCCTTCCCGGTTCCAGCGGATTCCGAGGCGGCCACCACCATTCCGCCTGAAAAGCGACGTGTCGCCGCCCATTCCGGGCGAGTGATCTGTGGCCTCTGGCCAAGGAGCGAGGATGGGTAGGAAGCTTTTTGTCGGCAACCTCAATTTCGACACCACCAGCGACGACCTGAAAGAGCTGTTCTCCACGGCAGGGCTCTGCGAATCGGCGCAGGTGATGACCGATCGGGCGACCGGCAGGTCGCGCGGCTTCGGCTTCGTCGAGATGAGCTCCGATACGGAGGCCCAGAAGGCGATCGAGGAGTTCAACGGGCGCAGTTTCCAGGGCCGCAACTTGAACGTCAACGAGGCCCGCGAACGTACCCCCGGGCCGCCCCGCGGACCCCGGCCCGGCGGCGACTTCGGCAGCCGCGACGGCGGCGGCTTCGACGGCGGCGGCTTCGGCGGCGGCAGCTTCAGCGGTTTCCGCGGCCCCGGCGGGCCGAAGCCGCGCAAGGACGGCGGCAGCCGCCGCGGCCTGCGCGCGCGCAAGCGCAGCCTCTGACTTCTCTCGAGCAGCAAGCCTGACCGTCAGCGCTCGTCCGCGAGCGAGCGCTTCATTTCATTCCTGGCTCAGCGCGCGGACCAGGTCGGCGGCGGCGGCTCGGTGGGCAGGCAGGTAGCTCGCGCATGCCGCCACGACGACGAGCACCGCCGCCACCACACCGTAGGTGAGGCCGTCCGTCGGGCTGACCTCGAACAGCAAGCTGCCGATCAGCCGGGACACTCCCGTGGCGACGAGGAGACCCAGTGCGACGCCCACCATCGTCATCCCGAGGCCGTGGCCGACGATCAGGCGCAAGATGTCGGCGCGCGTCGCTCCGAGCGCCAGGCGGACTCCGATCTCCTGCGCCCGCTGGCTGGACAGGAAGGAGATGACGCCGTAGATCCCTACGGCGGCAAGGACCAGCGCCAGGCCGGAGAAGATGCCCAGCAGCACGGCGAGGAAGCGCGGCTTGGCAGTCGAGCCTGCCATGACGTCTTCCATCGTCTGGAGGGAGGAGAGAGGAAGGAGCTTGTCGAGGTCTTGAATGTTGGACCGCAGCACCCCCGCGAACCGCAGCGGGTTGGTACGAGTACGCGCGACGAGGACCACGCGCTCCCGCATCCTCTGCGCG